>JBGTEW010000001.1:0-4291 GCA_041747615.1 Burkholderiaceae bacterium
ATACGTTGGGTCGATGGCCGCGACGTGCGGCTGCAGATCGCCACCGACATCACGGAGCGCAAGGCGACCGAGGACATGGTGCGGAAGCAACAGGGCAAGGTGGAACTGACGTCGCGCCTGATGACGATGGGTGAAATGGCGTCGTCGCTGGCGCACGAGCTGAATCAACCGCTCACCGCGATCAGCAATTACAGCCTGGGCGCCGTGTCCCGCATGAAAGATGGCGGCATGTCGCACGAGGAATTGCTGCCCGCGCTCGAAAAAACGGCAGGCCAGGCTCAGCGCGCAGGTCACATCATTCGCCGCATTCGCGAGTTCGTGAAGCGTTCGGAACCCAGGAGGAGGCCCACCGATGTCGCTCGCGTGGTGGAGGACGCCATCGGATTCGCCGATATCGAGGGCGCGAAGAAGAATATCGTGATTCGGACCGACGTCGAACCTGATCTGCCGCCGCTCGACGCCGACCCGATCCTGATCGAGCAGCTGCTGCTCAATCTGCTGAAAAATGCCATCGATGCAATGGACGAAGCGAGTGTTCGCCGGATCGACCTGGTCGTTCGGCGACAGGAGGAGATGGCGGAGTTTTCGGTCATCGACCGCGGCCCCGGCATTGCGGAGCTTCAGCTAGCAAGCCTGTTCCAGCCGTTTTTCAGCACGAAATCCGAAGGAATGGGCATGGGGCTCAATATTTGCCGGTCAATCGTCGAGTTCCATCACGGCCGGCTTTCGGTCGAGCGCAATCCGGAAGGCGGAGCGATCTTCGTGTTCACGCTGCCGCTGGTCCGCGCAAACGAAGTCAGAGAGGAAGTCGAGTGAACGAAGCTCCTGAAACGATGGGTGTCGTCTATGTCGTCGACGATGACGACGCGGTGCGTGATTCGGTGCAGTGGTTGCTCGAAGCGAGCCGCTACCGCGTCATCGGGTTCGACAGCGCAGAGAAGTTTTTGGCGGGACACGATCCGGCGGCGATTGCCGTCGCGATCTTCGATGTCCGCATGCCCGGCATGAGCGGTCTCGAGCTGCAGGAGCAGCTCATCGCCCGCAAGTCGAGGCTGCCGATCATTTTCATCACCGGCCATGGCGATGTGCCGATGGCGGTGTCGACCATGAAGAAAGGCGCAGTGGACTTCATTGAAAAGCCGTTCGATCAGGCGGCGCTGAAGGCTCTGGTGGAGCGCATGTTGAACGAGGCACGCGCGCACGCCTCGCAGAGCGAACGGCAGCGACTGAGCGAGGCATTGCTGGCCAAGCTGACGCCGCGCGAGCAGCAGGTGCTCGAACGCATCGTTGCCGGCCGCCTGAACAAGCAGATTGCCGATGACCTCGGGATTTCGATCAAGACCGTCGAGGCACACCGCGCCAACATCATGGACAAGATGAACGCGAACACCGTTGCCGATCTGATGCGTACCGTGCTGGCCGGAGGTGCGCTGTCGCAATAGCGTGCGCGAGTCGCGTACGTCTAGACTCGCGGGCTTTCATGGGCGCGGGGATCGTGACGGCACGCCTTATCGATGGGAAAGCGCTCGCCGCACGGATCCGCGAGGCGCTGTTGAAACGTGTCGAGCGTATGACCGCAGCCGGTCATCCGCCGGGGTTGGCAGTGATCCTGGTCGGCGAGGATCCGGCCTCTGCGGTCTATGTCCGCAACAAGGGGCTGGCGTGCGAGCAGACCGGAATTCGCTCTTGGATCGACCGGTTACCGGCCGAAACGACGGAATCCGCGCTTTTGACGCGCATCGCCAGGCTGAACGACGATCCGCAGGTGCACGGCATCCTTGTGCAGACACCTCTTCCAGGCCACATCAGCACGGCCAGGGTGCTTGAATCGATCGCGTTTGACAAGGACGTCGACGGTCTACATGCGACCAATGCAGGGCTGACGTTGATGGGAACGCCGCATTTTCGTTCGTGCACTCCGTACGGCGTGATGAAGATGCTGGAGTCGATCGAGGCGCCGATCGAAGGCCGGCATGCAGTCGTGCTCGGCCGCTCGAACATGGTCGGGAAACCGATGGCCATGCTGCTGCTGGCCGCCAACGCAACGGTGACGATCGCGCACAGCAAGACCCGCGACCTGGCCTCGATCACGCGTCAGGGCGACATACTCGTCGCCGCCGTCGGTCGCCTCAATTTGGTGAATGCCGACATGGTCAAGCCCGGGGCGGTCGTCATCGATGTCGGCACCAACCGGACACCCGACGGCAAGCTTGCCGGCGATGTCGATTTTCACAGTGTAAGCCGCGTTGCGGGCTGGATCTCGCCGGTGCCCGGGGGCGTCGGGCCAATGACGATCGCGATGCTGCTGACCAACACCGTGGAAGCGGCTGAGCGCCGCGCCGGAAGAATCAACTAACGAAGCGTAAGAATGATCAAACCCTGTATGCAACAGCAAAGTGACGCCAACCCGCTGCTCGATTTCTCCGCCCTGACGCGCTTCGAACGGATCGAGCCGGTGCATGTGACACCCGCTGTCGATCGGTTGCTATCTGAAGCGCGCGACGTTGTCACACGCGTTGCCGCACCCGGGATCGTCGCCGGCTGGGACACGGTGGTCGAGCCGTTGAACGAAGTCACTGACCGGCTGGCCCGCGCTTGGGGCGCCGTATCGCACCTGAACGCAGTGGTTGATACACCCGAGCTGCGCAGGCAGTACAACGACAACCTTCCAAAGCTCACGGCATTCTGGACCGAGCTGTCGCAGAACGAGGCGCTCTACGCGCAGTTCAGAACGCTTGCCGCTGCGCGCGACTTTGCCAATTGGCCGCCTGTGCGGCGCAAGGTGATTGAAAACGAATTGCGTGACTTTCGTCTCGGTGGCGCCGAGCTGGCAGCCGACCAGAAACAGCGCTTCAAGCAGATTCGCGAGCGCGAAGCGCAGGTATCGACGCGATTCGCCGAGAACGTGCTCGACGCAACCAACGCCTTCGCCCTCTACATCGATGACGCCGGCGCGCTGACCGGAGTGCCGCCGGACGCGCTGCAGATGCTTGCCGAAGCCGCGCAAGCCGATGGCAGAACGAGCCACAAGATTTCGCTTCAGTATCCAAGTTACTCGGCAGTCGTTGACTATGCGCACGACCGCGCATTACGGCAGCAGTTGTATCGCGCCTACTACACGCGTGCGTCGGAGTTCGGAAAGCCTGAGTGGAGCAACGGTCCGTTAATGGCCGAGCTACTGCTTCTTCGGCGCGAGCATGCGCGCATGCTCGGTTACAAGAACTTCGCCGAAGTTTCGCTGGTGCCGAAAATGGCCGAGAGCCCGGCCGAAGTACTGGAGTTTCTGCGCGATCTTGCGAAACGTGCCAAACCGTTTGCCGAACGCGATATGCAGCAGCTGCGCGAGTTTGCCTCGAAAGAGCTCGGCATTTCCGATCTGCAGCCGTGGGATGTGTCGTATGCGAGTGAGAAGTTGCGCGAGCAGCGCTACTCGTATTCTGAGCAGGAGCTGAAGCAGTACTTTGCCGAGCCGCGGGTCATCGCCGGGCTGTTCAAGGTTGTCGAAACATTGTTTGCGGTTGCGATTCGCGAAGAAGGTGCGCCTGCCTGGCACCCCGACGTGCGCTTCTATCGAATCGAGACCCTGCAGGGCGAGCTGATCGGGCAGTTCTATCTCGATCTTTACGCACGGGACCACAAGCAGGGTGGAGCATGGCAGGACGACGCGCGCAGCCGCCGCGCGCGGCGGACCGGACTCGCAACGCCGGTTTCGTTCCTGACCTGCAACTTCTCGCGCCCATCGGGCGGCAGGCCGGCGACCTTCAAGCACGACGAAGTGCTGACGCTGTTCCACGAGTTTGGGCATGGCCTGCATCACATGCTGACGCGGGTCGACGAGCCCTCGGTATCCGGCATCCAGGGAGTCGAATGGGATGCTGTCGAGCTGCCGTCGCAGTTCATGGAGAACTTCGTGTGGGAGTGGGAAGTGCTGCGGATGCTGACCGGGCACGTCGACACCGGCGCGAAGCTGCCGCAACAGCTGTTCAACCGGATGGTGGCGGCCAAGAATTTCCAGAGCGGAATGTCCACCGTGCGCCAGCTCGAGTTTGCGCTGTTCGACATGTTGCTGCATTCGGGCGTCGAAACGCCCGACCAAACCGGTGTGATGAAGCTGCTGGCGGATATCCGACGTGACGTTTCGGTGCTGATTCCGCCCGAATACAACCGTTTTCCTCACTCTTTCTCGCACATCTTCGCCGGCGGTTACGCCGCAGGCTATTACAGCTACAAATGGGCGGAGGTGCTGTCGGCCGATGCCTATTCAGCCTTCGAAGAAGGCGGCGTGCTGAAT
>JBGTEW010000002.1:0-1990 GCA_041747615.1 Burkholderiaceae bacterium
CGCAGTGCACTCATCGTGTGGCCCCCCTTGGCGCTGCGCGCCGTCCCCCCGAGGGGGAGCGAGCGCCTTGGGAGCGGCCCGGCGGCGCTCATCGCAGCTGATTCACGAACGCACTCCAGCTCGCCGCGTCATGCACGATCACCGTAAAGCGCATGCCGGCGTGACCGACGCCGCAATACTCGGCACACTGCCCCGCATAAACACCGGGCTGCGAAGCTTCGATCCGTTGCGTATTGACCTTGCCGGGAATCGCGTCGGTTTTGCCGGCCAGGCGCGGTACCCAGAAACTGTGGATCACATCGGCGCTCGAGATGCGCACATCGACCGGGCGGCCAGCCGGAATGTCGAGCCTGCCCACCCGCTCGATCGGAGCGCGCGCACCGTTCTGGCGAAAAGTCCAGCTCCACTGCGCCGCGTGCGCTTCGATCGTGACTTCGGCACGGCCTTTCGGCAGCAGCCGTTCGCCGATGACCAGACCGAAGGCAAGCAGCACCGCAAGCACGATCGTCGGAAACACGAGGCCGCCGCCCACCAGCCACATTCGCTCGCTCGCGCGCGGAGTACGCCGCAGGAAACTCAGCGCGAGCAGCCCCATGACAAGCAGAAAAATCGCCGCCGATCCGGCCAGCATCGCCCACCAAAGGCCGGCGATCGCCTCGGCCGCCGGTCCGGCCGGCGCCAGCGTCGAAAGCGACTCGGCGCAGCCGGCCATAAGCGGCGCGACGATAATGAACAGGAACGCCGGTTGCGACATCGATCTCCGCCAGATTTTCACGAAGGGGAACCCCGCATGGCCAAAGCCGAAGCACGAGACCTGGTCGATCCGATCAGCGAGAAGCCGCATTTTCACCACACCGGTTCGAAGATCGCGATCGCCGGTCACCCGGTGCACGCGATGCTGGTCGCGTTCCCGATCGCGCTCGTGTTCTGCACGCTCGGCGCCGACGGCTTCTACTGGTGGACTGGCGATATTTTCTGGGCGCGCGCCGGACTGTGGGCGAGCGGCATGGCGTTCCTGATTGGAGTGCTCGCCGGGATTTCGGGCACCGTCGAGCTGCTGCTGGTGCCCGGTATTCGCGTGCGCGCGGCAAGCTGGACGCATTTTGTAATAGCGGTGATGCTGCTGTCGATCATCGGCGCCAACTGGGGGCTGCGTCTGACCGGCTACGAACAGGCGGTGCTGCCGTACGGCTTGCTGTTGTCGCTGCTGGCGGCGGCGTTCACTGCCTTTACCGGCTGGCACGGCGGCAAGCTGGTGTTTCACTATCAGATCGGCGTCTCGTCGACCGGCAACTGACGGTCGCGCGGCACGGTCAGCCAGTCAGGAAAATGGGCCGCCGAAAAGGTCGGCTTGGCCAGCACCAACACCAGTGCGACGGCGACGACGCAACTGGCGAGCACGATCATCAACATCGGATGCGGCGGCTGATGCTGCCCCGCGGTCTCGCCCATTTTTATCAACAAAGCGCCCTGCCATGAATGCAGGCAGACGAGCAAGCCTACTGCGGACAGCTTCGCGAACATCCACGGCTCGAACACCTCGCGCACGAAGATCAGCGCGGTGCCGGCCGCGATCGCGATCACGGCGGCCGGCGTCAGTAGTACGGTGTAAGCGAACTGCGACAACTCGCGCAGGCGCGCATACGCGGTCTGCGACTGCTGCGGATCGTGCTTGGTCAGCATCAGCGGCAGCGCGAACAACCCTGCGCACCAGACGGTGAGCGCCACGATATGGAGCGCCTTGAGCGCCGTGATCACGGCCGCGCACCCTCGGCGCGCGCCCAGCTGTTTGAACCGCGCCGTGCGGCAAGACCTGCCAGCACGAGGTAAGGAAGCAGGGCCGGAACCCACATGATCAGCCCGGCGAGCCGCTGATCGTCGAGCGGCGCCAGTCCGAATGCGTAAGGCGCGAGGAAATGCGCGACGTACAGCGGCTGCGGAGCGAACGTGAGCAGCGCGCCGAGCAGCCCCATTAACGCCGCGGTCGCCA
>JBGTEW010000003.1:0-2551 GCA_041747615.1 Burkholderiaceae bacterium
ACAGCTCGCACGCGCAGGCGCCACGGTGGTCGGCACCGCGACGTCGGCCAGCGGCGCCGATCAGATTTCGCAGTGGCTGGCGCAGGACGGTATGCGGGGGCGTGGTGCAGTGCTCGACGTGCGCGACGCGGCCGGTTGTAGTGCACTGGTACAGGCGATCGGCGACGAGCACGGCAAACTTTCGATCCTGGTGAACAATGCCGGCATCACCCGCGACACGCTCGCGATGCGGATGAAGGACGAAGACTGGTCCGCAGTCATCGACACCAACTTGTCTGCGGTGTTCAGGCTGTCGCGTGCGGTGCTGCGCGGCATGATGAAAGCGCGGCACGGGCGGATCGTCAATATCACGTCGGTGGTGGGTGCCAGCGGTAATGCGGGCCAGGCGAACTATGCCGCCGCCAAGGCCGGTGTCGCGGGCATGACACGCGCCCTGGCACGTGAGCTCGGCAGCCGCGATATCACCGTCAACTGCGTCGCGCCGGGTTTCATCGACACCGACATGACGCGCGAGCTGAGCGATGAGCAGACACGCGCGCTGCTGGCGCAGATTCCGTTGGGACGGCTTGGCCACGTAGATGACATCGGCGCCGCGGTCGTGTTCCTCGCGTCACCGGCCGCTTCCTACATCTCGGGCGCCACCGTGCACGTCAATGGCGGTATGTTTATGACTTAGGTGGGCAGGCTCTCGGCCCGGACTGTTAGAATCCGCGCGCTTTCGCTTTGGAGGAGTGAATGGAAAATATCGAACAACGAGTCAAGAAGATTGTCGCCGAGCAGCTTGGCGTCAATGAAGCGGACATCAAGACGGAGTCGGCGTTCGTCGAGGACCTGGGCGCAGACTCGCTCGATACGGTCGAGCTCGTGATGGCGCTTGAAGACGAATTCGAGTGCGAGATTCCGGACGAAGAAGCCGAGAAGATCCGCACTGTGCAGCAAGCGATCGATTACATCAATTCGCATCAAAAAGCCTGACAGGCTTTCTTAAACATCCCCGAGGGTACTTTTGCAACGCCGTGTAGTGGCCACCGGCCTCGGGATGGTGTGCCCGGTCGGCAATGATGTCGCCACTTCATGGGCGGCGATGCTCGCCGGCCGCTCCGGCATCGAGCTCATAACCCGCTTCGATGCATCCGGCCTGCAGTGCCGAATCGCGGGCGAGGTCAGAGGCTTTGATGTCGCGCAATACATGCCGCCCAAAGAGGCGCGCCGGCTCGATACTTTCATCCACTACGGCGTAGCTGCTTCTGCGCAGGCGATCAAGGACTCCGGGCTCGAGATTTCCGACGCCAATCGCGAACGTATCGGCTGTGTGATCGGCTCCGGCATCGGTGGCTTGCCGATGATCGAAGAGAACCACACCGAGTTGATGAATCGCGGCCCGCGCCGCGTCTCACCGTTCCTGATCCCGGGTTCGATCACCAACATGGTCGCCGGCGCGGTGTCGATCCAGTACGGACTGCAGGGCCCGAACCTGGCAATCGTATCCGCGTGCACGACCGGGCTGCATTCGATCGGTGACGCCGGCCGCATGATCGAACACGACGATGCCGATGTAATGCTCGCTGGCGGGTCCGAAGCGACGATTTCTCCGCTCGGCATCGGGGGGTTCGATTCAATGAAGGCTCTCTCGACGCGTAACGACGATCCGGCAACGGCGAGCCGGCCGTTCGACCGCGATCGCGACGGCTTCGTGATGGGCGAGGGCGCCGGCATCATGGTGCTGGAAGAGTACGAGCATGCAAAGCAACGAGGAGCCCGAATCTATTGCGAACTCGTAGGCTTCGGCATGAGCGCCGACGCGTATCACATGACCGCACCCGATTTGAACGGCCCGCGCCGCTGCATGCTGGCCGCGCTGAAAAGCGCCGGCATCAACGCCGATCAGGTGCAGTATCTGAATGCGCACGGCACTTCGACACCACTGGGCGACATCAACGAAACCAAGGCGATCAAGGCCGCTCTGGGCGATGCGGCGCGCAATATCATCGTCAACTCGACCAAGTCGATGACCGGGCATTTGCTCGGCGGCGCGGGTGGCATCGAATCGGTCGTCACAGCGCTCGCGATACATCATCAGATCTCACCGCCTACGATCAACATATTCAACCAGGATCCCGAGTGTGATCTCGATTACTGCGCCAATTCGGCGCGCGACATGCGCATCGACTTCGCACTGAAGAATTCATTCGGGTTTGGCGGCACGAACGGCACGCTGGTGTTCAAGCGGATATAGGCCAAGTGCTTGTCCCCTGGACAACGCTGCGGCCATCGGATCAAGCACGGCGCCGGCGGCGGGTCGGATCCGGCATCGCCGGCGTCTCATCGCTCGCGCTGCTTGCCGCCGCGATCGCTTCGACGCCGTTTGATTTGAGGGTAGCGATGCTGGCCATTGCCGGCGGCGTGGTTGCCGGGTGGGCGTGGCACGAGCCATCTGGCGCAACCTATGAGATCGGAGTTGCGGCCACCGGCGAGATCGTGCTGCGCGACGGCAATGCTCCGGCGAGTGCCGATGTCGCCGAGCCTCGCTTGAAGGTCAGCTTCGCAGCGC
>JBGTEW010000004.1:0-12046 GCA_041747615.1 Burkholderiaceae bacterium
AGCAGTGCAATCCACCCCGAGCATTGTGTCGTCTTCTGCGCCGCAGGCGCCCGCCAAGCAGTAGTTGTAGAACGAGGAATCAATGGCAACCGGTCGCAGTCTCGCATCTCAGTTTCAAGGGTTGAGCCTGGATAACGTCGGCGCGTGGCCGGCGGCGCCGCGCATCACAATGTGGGTATTCGTGATCGCCGTGTGTGCGGTCGGCGGCTGGTTTGGATTGTGGAGCAACCAGAAGGAACAACTCGAGCAACTGCAGGCGGAAGAGCAGAAGCTCAAGGATGAGTACAAGGGCAAGCTACAGCAGGCGATCAACCTGGACGAACTGCGCAAGCAGCGCGAGCAGGTCAGTCAATACGTGTTGACGCTCGAGAAGCAGCTTCCGAGCAAGTCCGAGATGGACGCGTTGTTGTCGGATATCAACCAGGCAGGCGTTGGCCGCGGTCTCGATTTCGAGCTGTTCCGTCCGGGCCAGACCAATGTTCGCGAGTACTACGCTGAGCTTCCGATCACTGTCAAGGTGTCCGGCAAGTATCACGACCTTGGAGCGTTCGCGAGCGATATCGCAAACCTCCCGCGGATCGTGACGCTGAATAACCTGAGTGTGCAGACGGGCAAGGGCGGAAATCTTACGTTTGACGCGACCGCGAAGACTTACCGATATCTCGATCCCGAAGAAATAGCCGCTCAGCGGGCTGCCAAGGCCAAGCTGGAGAAGAAAGGGGCCGGCAAGTGAGAACATCCATTGTTCGCAGTCGTGCTTGTGCGGTTGCGTGGTTGGTATTGGCAGTTGCCGGTTGCGGCGGCGGTGATGAGGCCGAGTTGCGCACATGGATGGACGACACCCGCAAGACGATGCGTCCAACGACTCAACCAGTGCCCGAGCCGAAGCAGTTCACGCCGTTCAGTTATGAGTCGAAGGCCTTGATCGAGCCGTTCGACCCGCAGAAGATGATTCTCGCCGCCGCCCGTCAAGCGCAGTCGCGGTCCAGCACGAGTTCGATCAGGCCCGATCTCGATCGCCGGCGTGAAATGCTCGAAGGTTATCCGCTTGATCAGCTGAAAATGGTCGGCACTCTCAGGCAGGCTGGCAACCAGGTGGCGCTGATCGATGCTGCCGGCCAGACCTACATGGTCCGGCGGGGCAACTACATGGGCCAGAATTTTGGGCTTGTCACCCAGATTTCCGAAACCGAAGTCGACGTAAAAGAGATCGTCCAGGACGCCGCCGGCGAGTGGATCGAACGTCCCACCAAGCTGGAACTGCAGGAAGCCGCCGCGCGGCAACAAGGGAGCAAGCGATGAGTGTTTCAGTCGAAAGCGTGGCCGTAAGCCTGTCGCGAGTGGCGGCAGCGCTTGGCCTGATGGCAACGGCGCTCGTCGCGTCGGCGCAGTCCGCAGTTGGCGATCCCGGAAACGCGATCGAACGAGTCGATGCAACGCAGACGACGACAGGTGTCGTCGTCAGCATAGAGCTGAAAAACGCGCCACAGGGTGTGCCTGCCAGTTTCTCGGTCGCAAACCCGGCCAGAGTTGCGCTCGATATGCCATCGACGGTCAATGGTCTTGGCAAGAATCTGGTTGAACTTAACCAGGGGGATGTCCGCTCGGTAAACGTGGTGCAGTCTGGCGGCCGTTCACGTGTCGTTGTTAACCTCAAGCGGCCGTTGACGCATACGGTCTCGGTTGAAGGCAAGCGCGTGCTGATCGCACTTGGGGGTGCTGCCGACACGAGCACTTTCCGCCCGCCTCCGGGTGTTGCTGCAACAACGACGGCGCAAGCTTCGCCGACTGCCACCTCGCCGGTCACCGCGGGACCGTCGGCTTTTACCGGCAGCCGGACGTTGCGTGGCATTGATTTCCGTCGCGGCGCCGAGAGCGAAGGGCGGGTTGTTGTCGACCTGTCCGACCCGAACACCAACGTGGACATCCGCCAGCAGGGCAACAGCGTCATCGTGGACTTCCAGAACACCACGTTGCCAGACACGCTGAAGCGCCGGCTCGATGTCTCCGACTTCGCAACGCCGGTGGCGCAAGTGACCGCGAGCCAGCAGGGTAACAACGCGCGGCTGGTGGTCGAACCGCGCGGCGTGTGGGAGCACAACGCATATCAAAGTGACACGCGCTTCGTGCTCGAAGTGCGCCCGGTGCGCGAAGATCCGACGCGGCTGTTTCAGGGCACGCGGCAGGGTTATCAGGGCGAGAGACTGTCGCTTAACTTCCAGAACGTCGACGTGCGTTCGCTGCTGCAGGTCATCGCCGACTTTACCAATCTGAACATCATTACCAGCGATTCGGTTGGCGGCACGATCACGTTGCGTTTGAAGGACGTGCCGTGGGACCAGGCTCTCGACATCATCCTGCAGAGCAAGGGTCTGGACATGCGCAAGAACGGCAACGTGGTGCTTGTGGCGCCGCGTGACGAGATTGCAGCAAAGGAAAAGCTCGAGCTCGAGGCTCGTAATCAGATCGCGGATCTGGAGCCGCTCCGTTCCGAGGCGTTCGTCGTCAACTATCAGAAGGCCGAGGATGTTCGCAAACTGCTGAGCGACGAGAAGCAGCGGCTGATCTCCAAGCGCGGCAGCGTTGCTGTCGATCCCCGGACGAATCAGATTTTCGTGCAGGACACGACCGCGCGGCTGGAAGACGTTCGCAGGTTGCTGCAGCGAATCGATATCCCGGTGCCGCAGGTATTGATCGAGGCGCGCATTGTCGAAGCCGATGACCGGTTCAGCCGCAACCTTGGCGTGCGCTTCGGCTATGGGCGGGTAACCAACGAAGTCGCGGTGGGTGGACAGAACACCTTGCCGACATTGCCAGGTGCCGGCGGCGGAGGCGGGGTCGTCGGCGGTGTCAGCGTGATCAACTCGAACAACGTCAACCTGCCGGCTGCAGGCATCGGCGGATTCAACCCAGGCTCGTTCAACCTGACTCTTTTCAACAGTGCACTGACGCGTCTGATCAACCTCGAGTTGAACGCACTCGAAGCCGATGGCCGCGGCAAGATCATCTCGAGTCCTCGGGTGGTGACGGCTGACAAGGTCAAGGCGGTAATCGAGCAGGGTACGGAGATTCCTTATCAGCAGGCCACGTCGAGCGGTGCCACATCGGTCGCCTTCCGCAAAGCAGTGCTGAAGCTGGAAGTCACTCCGCAGATCACGCCGGAAGGCGCCATTTTCCTCGATGTCAGAGTGAACAAGGACAGCCGCGGCATCGAGACGTCGGCCGGACCGGCGATCGACACGAAGAACGTGCAGACGCAGGTGCTGGTGGAAAATGGCGGCACCGTCGTGCTGGGCGGAATTTATGAACAGCAGGATCGCACCACTGTTACCAAGATTCCGCTGCTGGGCGATTTGCCGGTAGTCGGCGTTCTGTTCAAGAACACCGCATCGATCAATGATCGCACTGAGTTGATCATCTTCATCACACCTCGTGTGATATCCGAAAGAGTCAGCGCGGCGATGCGTTAATTCGCAATGCTGGCAGAAAGGGCTGCACTTGCAGCCCTTTTTTGTTCGTAGTCAGTACGCTTATGTCATGTTGAGCGAAGCTCGTTCAGTCTTTTTAATCGGCATGATGGGCGCCGGCAAATCGACGGTCGGACGTTTGCTGGCACAGCAGCTGCATATGCACTTCATCGATGCCGATCGGGAAATGGAGGCGCGCAGCGGTGTTCCAATTCCGACTATCTTTGACATCGAGGGCGAAGATGGTTTTCGCCGCCGCGAGATAACACTGCTCGATGAACTGACGCGGCGAGAAGGGATAGTGCTGGCGACCGGCGGGGGCGCGGTTCTGAACGAAGTGATGGCCGATTCGCTCCGGCAGCGCGGCCTGGTGATTTTCCTTCGAGCCACTGCAGACGAGATATTTCGCCGAACACGCAACGACCGCTCGCGGCCGCTGCTGCAGACGATGGATCCACGTGCCCGGATCGATCAGCTGCTCGCCGATCGGGAGCCGTTGTACGAGAAAGCGGCGCATCTCGTTTTTCAGTCGGCGGCGTCGAACCCGCGCCGGCTGGTTACGCGCCTAATGGAGCATCCGAGACTGAAGGCCATCGCTGCGCGAAGCTGCTGATCCGGGCGCCGGTTGCGGGTCGTCACACTTACACTTGCGCGATGCGCGGCATCATTGTCGGTCTTGGCGAGCGTTCGTATCCGATTCACATCGGCAATGGCCTGCTGGACCATCTGCAGGAGTTCGTACTCCCGCTGTCCCCTACGTCGATCGTCATCGTCACCAACCGGGTCGTTGGGCCACTTTATGCCGAGCGAGTGCGGCGCGCGTTGGCATCAGCTGGGACAGCGACCGTCGTCGAATTGCCGGACGGCGAGCAATACAAACACTGGGACAGTGTTGCGCATATCGTCGAAGCGATGGTGCGCGCGCGGGTTGATCGACGCGGCGTGGTTATCGCACTGGGCGGGGGTGTAGTCGGTGATGTAGCGGGCTTTGCCGCGTCGATCTTCATGCGGGGCGTGCGCTATGTGCAAGTGCCGACCACGCTGCTGGCGCAGGTGGACTCTTCGGTCGGTGGCAAGACCGGCATCAACCATTCCGGCGGCAAGAATCTGATTGGTTCCTTTCATCAGCCGTCCATGGTTATCAGCGACACCGGGACGCTAACCACGCTCCGACCCCGCGAGCTGTCAGCTGGCCTGGCAGAGGTGCTCAAGCACGGACTCCTTGGTGACGCGGACTACTTTCAGCGGATGAGCGCAGCGATCGAATCGCTTCTGGCACGAGATGCCGGCTCCCTGACCGACGCGATCGCGCGCTCGTGCGAGATCAAGGCTTCGATCGTCGCACGAGACGAGAGGGAAGCCGGCGAGCGCGCGTTGCTCAATCTGGGCCACACGTTTGCTCACGCGATCGAGCAGATGACCGGCTACTCGCGCTGGCTGCACGGCGAAGCGGTTGGCTGTGGTTTGGTGCTTGCGGCACGTCTTTCGAATGCGCTGGGGCTGCTGGGGGCTGCCGACGTGGAGAAGGTCGCCCAGGCAGTGGCGCGTGCCGGACTGCCGACCCGCGTTGAGGGCCTCTCAGCGCTCGATGCAATCGAGGCGATGCGCGGCGACAAGAAGGCAGACAGCGGCGAAGTACGCTTTATCGTTCTGGATCGCATCGGCAAGGCATCGCAACGCACCGTACCGCAGCCGGTGCTGCTGGACACGCTTTTGGCCAGTGGCTTCGTATGAGTGGTCCCGCGCTTGCGGCCTACGCTGCGCATCCTGCTCAATCGCGTGGCCGTCGCCATGCGGAACCCGCGCCTTTGTCGCGCACCGAATTCCAGCGCGACCGTGATCGGATCATTCACTCCACGGCGTTCCGCCGTCTGGAGTACAAGACACAGGTTTTCGTCAATCACGAAGGCGATCTTTTTCGAACGCGGCTGACGCATTCGCTCGAGGTGGCCCAGATCGCGCGTGCGGTCGCACGCAATCTGCAGCTGAACGAAGATCTGGTCGAAGCCATCGCGTTGGCGCACGACCTTGGCCATACACCGTTCGGACATGCCGGGCAGGATGCACTTCACGAGTGTATGAAGCCGTATGGTGGCTTCGAGCACAACCTGCAGTCATTGCGGGTGGTCGATGAACTCGAGGAGCGCTACGGGGCGTTTGACGGTCTGAACCTGACCTTCGAAACGCGCGAAGGAATTCTGAAGCATTGCTCGGTCAAGCATGCTCGTGCGCTCGGCGATGTCGGGCAGCGATTTCTGAACCGGCAGCAGCCTGGACTCGAAGCCCAGATCGCCAATCTTGCCGACGAGATCGCCTACAGCAACCACGACATCGACGACGGTCTGCGCTCGGGACTGTTGAATCTGGCGCAACTCGAGACGGTGCCGCTGTTCGCGCGCCATCTAGCAGCGGCTCGGGCCGAGTATCCGAACCTTTTGGGGCGGCGGATGATCCATGAAACGGTCAGGCGGATGATCAATACATTGATCGTCGATCTAACCAGCGAGGCGCGGAAGCTGATTGCGCAGGCATCGCCGTCCAGTGTCGACGAAGTGCGGGCGAACAATCCGCTGGCAGGATTCTCTACACAAGTGCGCCGCGACGCCGATGACTTGAAACGTTTTCTGCACGACAATCTGTACCGACACTATCGCGTGATGCGGATGACTGCGAAGGCGCGCCGGATCGTGAGCGACTTGTTCTCCGCATTCCTTGCCGAACCGAAACTCCTCCCGGTGGATCACCAAATACGCGCTGAAGGCGACACACCTAGAGCAATCGCAGACTACGTCGCGGGCATGACCGATCGCTACGCGATCAAAGAACACCAGCGCCTGTTTGCAGTTGACGCCTAAAATCGGGGTCTGACCCCCTGACCCCGATAAACGGAATTTTTCATATGGCGAGATTGCCCCGACTGTCTGTGGCTGGCTATCCGCATCACGTTATCCAACGTGGCAACGACAGACGCGCGATTTTCGTTGATTCCTCAGATCAGAGTCGGTACCTGGCCGCTCTGACGGACGTAGCGGCGGATCAGGACCTGGCGATCCACGCATATGTCCTGATGCCCAATCATGTGCACTTGCTGATGACGCCCACCGAGCCCCTTGCCATTGGCACGGCGATGCAGGCACTCGGCCGCAGGTATGTCCGTTGGTTCAATGATCGGCACGCCCGCACCGGGGCGCTGTTCGAGGGACGATACCGCTCGACGGTGGTCGAGGCCGATCGTTATCTGCTGGCCTGCATGCGCTACATCGAGCTCAATCCGGTACGCGCCTTGCTGGTGGCCGCGCCGGAGCATTACCAGTGGTCCAGTTACCGGCATCACACCGGTCTCGCGATAGACCCGCTAATCACTGACCACGCGCTCTACTGGCAGCTCGGAAACACGCCTTTTGACCGTCAGGCCGAGTACCGGCGTCTGTTCACGAACGACGCTGAAGCTGGCGAAATAGATTTGATCAGACGCTCAACACACGGCGGCTGGGCGCTGGGAACGCGGGACTTTGCGACTCGCATGGGCCGGCAATCCATGCGCCGGACGGAACGACAGCAGCCTGGCCGCCGGCATCAGTCTGTCCCTAATTAACGGTGAATGAGGTCATGAGTATCCTAATCGGGGTCTGACCCCGATTGTTTCTATTGACACGTTGGTGCGGCGCAGTAGAGTCGAGCATTCAACATGGATGACCCACTGTGCCGGATTTGATTTCCGCAGTTGATGGTGCCAGTCGGCATGGGCTGTATGCGCCCGCGTGCGAGCACGACTCGTGCGGCGTCGGGTTCGTGGCCGACATCAAGGGGCGCGCGAGCTACGCGCTAGTCGAGCAAGCGCTGCTGATTTTGCGCAATCTGGACCACCGTGGCGCGGTGGGCGCGGATCCGCTGTGCGGTGACGGCGCCGGAATCCTGATTCAGATCCCCGACGCGTTCTATCGCGAGGAGCTTGGCAAACTCGGCATCGATCTGCCGCCGCAGGGCGAATATGGCGTCGGGATGATCTTTTTGCCGCGCGAGCACGCGTCCAGGCTGGCCTGCGAACAGGAACTCGAGCGCACGGTGCGTGCAGAAGGGCAGACGGTGCTCGGCTGGCGCGACGTGCCGGTCGACCGCGGGATGCCGATGTCGCCGCTGGTTAAGAACCGCGAGCCGGTGATCCGGCAGATCTTCATCGGCCGTGGCGCTGATGTGATGGTGCCCGACGCACTCGAGCGCAAGCTGTATGTGATTCGTAAGACCGCGAGCCACAAGATCCAGGCGCTGAAGCTCAAGCACGGCAAGGAGTATTTCGTGCCGTCGATGTCCACGCGCACGATCGTTTACAAGGGGTTGCTACTGGCCGGTCAGGTGGGTGTGTACTACCGCGATCTCGCAGACCCGCGAGTGGTCACTGCGATCGCGTTGGTGCATCAACGGTTCTCGACCAACACTTTTCCTTCGTGGGAGCTTGCGCATCCCTATCGCCTGATCGCCCACAACGGCGAGATCAACACGGTCAAGGGCAACTTCAACTGGATTCGCGCGCGTGAAGGCGTGATGTCATCGCCGGTCTTGCGCGACGACCTCGGCAAGCTCTTTCCGTTGATCTATGAGGGTCAGTCTGATACCGCGTGCTTCGACAACGCGCTCGAGCTGCTGACGATGAGCGGCTATCCGCTGGCGCACGCGATGATGATGATGATCCCTGAAGCATGGGAGCAGCACACGCTGATGGACGCATCGCGCCGCGCGTTCTATGAGTATCACGCGGCAATGATGGAGCCGTGGGATGGCCCGGCGGCGATTGCGTTTACCGACGGCGTGCGGATCGGCGCCACGCTCGATCGCAACGGCCTGCGTCCGGCCCGCTACATCATTACCGATGACGACATCGTCGTGATGGCCTCCGAAGTCGGCGTGCTGCCGATTCCGGAAAGCCGCATCGTCAAGAAGTGGCGGCTGCAGCCCGGCAAGATGTTCCTGATCGACACCGAGCAGGGCCGCATCATCGACGACGCCGAGCTCAAGCAGCAGCTGGCGGCCAGCAAACCGTACAAGGAGTGGATCAGGCGCATCCGGATCAAGCTGGCCGATCTGCCGCCTGCCGGCAGCGGGAAGCCGGAATCGGCGGCGAAGCTCGCGCTGTCCTTGCTCGATCGTCAGCAGGCCTTCGGCTTTACGCAGGAGGATGTGCGCTTGCTGATGGAGCCGATGGCGCTGGCAGCCGAAGAGGCGGTCGGCTCGATGGGCAATGACGTCGCGTTGCCGGTGCTGTCCGATCGTGCCAGGCCGCTGGCTCACTACTTCAAGCAATTGTTTGCGCAGGTGACGAATCCGCCAATCGACCCGATCCGCGAACAGCTCGTGATGTCGCTGGTCAGCTTTATCGGGCCGAAACCGAATCTGCTCGACATCAACAACGTCAATCCGCAAATGCGGCTCGAAGTCAGTCAGCCGGTGCTCGATTTTCACGACATCGCAAAGATCCGCTCGATCGAAAACTTCTCGTCCAACAAGTTTCGCTCGTTCGAACTCGATATCTGCTACCCGCTGGCATGGGGCAACGAAGGCGTCGAAGCGCGCCTGGCGTCGCTCTGTGCGCAGGCGGTCGATGCGGTCGGGGCCGGTTACAACATTCTGATCATCACCGACCGCGCGCTGGACGCCGAGCATGTGGCGATCCCTGCGCTGCTCGCAACCAGCGCTGTCCACCAGCATCTGATCGCGGTGGGCTTGCGTACCTGCACCGGCATAGTCGTCGAGACCGGTTCGGTGCGAGAGGTGCATCACTTCGCGCTGCTCGCCGGATACGGCGCCGAAGCCGTACATCCGTACCTGGCACTCGAAACACTGGCCGATCTGCATCCGTCCGACCCGGACAAGGCGATTGCGAATTACATCAAGGCGATCGGCAAGGGGCTGCACAAGGTAATGTCGAAAATGGGCATCAGCACCTACATGTCGTACTGCGGCGCGCAGATCTTCGAAGCAGTCGGACTCTCGAAGGAGTTCGTCGAGAGGTATTTTCGCGGTACCGCCAGCAATATCGGCGGTATCGGTCTGTTCGAGGTGATGGAAGAAGCGGTGCGCACGCATCGGATGGCGTTTTCCGACGACCCGGTGCTGGCAACTGCGCTGGACGCGGGCGGTGAGTATCAGTGGCGCGTGCGCGGCGAACAGCACATGTGGACACCGGACGCGATTGCGAAGCTTCAGCACTCGACCCGTTCGAACAGCTACCAGACGTACAAGGAGTATGCCCAGCTGATCAACGATCAATCGCGCCGGCTGATGACGTTGCGCGGTTTGTTTGAATTCAAGTTCGACCCGGCGCTCGCGATCCCGGTCACGGAGGTGGAGCCTGCGTCAAGCATCGTCAGGCGTTTCGCCACCGGAGCGATGTCGCTCGGCTCGATTTCCACAGAAGCGCACACCACACTTGCGATCGCGATGAACCGCATCGGCGGCAAGAGCAACACCGGCGAAGGCGGCGAAGATCCGCTTCGCTATCGGCAGGAGTTGCGCGCTGGCCGCAGCGTGATCGAGGCCGGCGCAACGCTGGCGGGAGTGCTCGGGCGCGAGCGGGTCGAGGTCGATACACCGTTGCGGGCCGGCGATTCGCTGCGCTCGAAGATCAAGCAGGTCGCGTCGGGTCGCTTTGGCGTGACGGCTGAATATTTGATCAGCGCCGACCAGTTGCAGATCAAGATGGCGCAGGGTGCGAAGCCGGGCGAGGGCGGGCAGTTGCCGGGGCACAAGGTCAGCGCCTATATCGCCGAGCTGCGCTACGCGGTGCCGGGAGTCGGCCTCATTTCACCGCCGCCGCATCACGACATCTATTCGATCGAAGATCTGGCGCAGCTGATTCACGATCTGAAGAACGCCAATTCGCGGGCGTCGATCAGCGTCAAACTGGTGTCCGAAGTCGGTGTCGGCACCGTTGCCGCCGGCGTAGCCAAGGCAAAGGCCGATCACGTCACGATTGCCGGCCACGACGGCGGTACCGGCGCGTCGCCGGTTTCGTCGATCAAGCATGCCGGCACCCCCTGGGAGATTGGGCTGGCCGAAACTCAGCAGACGCTGGTGCTGAATCGTCTGCGGAGCCGGATCGCCGTGCAGGTCGATGGGCAGATGAAAACCGGGCGCGATGTTGTGATCGGTGCGCTGCTGGGAGCGGATGAGTTCGGGTTCGCGACTGCGCCGCTGGTGGTGCAGGGCTGCATCATGATGCGCAAGTGCCACTTGAATACGTGTCCGGTCGGCGTCGCTACGCAGGATCCGCTGCTGCGCAAAAGATTCAGCGGCCAGCCCGAGCACGTCGTCAATTATTTCTTCTTCGTGGCCGAGGAAGTGCGCGAGATCATGGCGCAGCTCGGAATACGAACGTTCGATCAGCTGATCGGACGCGTCGAGCTGCTCGATACCCGCCGCGGGATCGATCATTGGAAGGCGCGCGGCTTGGACTTCAGCCGCATTTTCTATCAGCCGCAGATGCCGACCGACGTGCCGCGGCTATGCGTCGAAGCGCAGGATCACGGGCTGGGTCGCGCGTTCGATCACAAGCTGATCGAACAATGCAGGCCGGCGCTCGAGCGCGGTGAACGGGTCAGCTTCATCACGTCAATTCGCAACGTCAACCGCGCGGTCGGCACGATGCTCTCCAGCGAAGTCGCGCGCCGTTACGGCCACGAGGGCTTACCCGATGACACGATCCATATCCAGCTCAACGGCACGGCGGGGCAGAGCTTCGGGGCTTTCCTGGCAGCCGGGATCACGCTCGATCTGGTCGGCGACGCCAACGATTACACAGGCAAGGGGCTGTCGGGCGGGCGGTTGATCGTGCGCTGCCCGAACGATTTTCGTGGCGCCGGCACCGAGAACATCATCGTTGGAAACACCGTGCTCTATGGCGCCATTGCAGGCGAAGCGTTTTTCAACGGCGTCGCCGGCGAGCGGTTTGCGGTGCGCAACTCCGGCGCAACGGCGGTCGTCGAAGGCACCGGCGACCATGGCTGCGAGTACATGACCCGGGGCACCGTGGCAGTGCTCGGCGCCACAGGACGTAATTTCGCGGCGGGAATGTCGGGCGGCATCGCGTACGTGTTCGACGAGTTCGGGGACTTTGCAGGCAAGTGCAATCAGTCGATGTGCGAGCTTCAAGCGGTGTTGCCTATCGCGGAACAGCAACGGACCGTCGATGAGGCGATCTGGCACCTGGGTGAAACCGACGAGTTCATTTTGCGCCGGTTGATCGAGAATCACTTTCGCGTCACGGGCAGTCTGCGGGCACGCATGCTGCTCGATCAGTGGCCGGCAATGAGAGCGCGGTTCGTCAAGGTGTTCCCGAATGAGTATCGACGCGCGCTCGAACAGATGACAGCCTCGACAGCGCCGGGTGCTGCGCAAAAGCTGGCGGCGTAGCGAGTGCGTTGTCCTGTCAGGCATGCGCGCGCATCCGCATTGGCCGACAACGCTGCGCGAGTGGCTTTTGGGATTGTTTGTCAGCATTCCACTGGCGTTGATACTGCTGGCGACGCACAGCACCGACTCGGGCATAAAGGCGTTGGCTGCCAGCGTGGCCGTCGCACTGGCCA
>JBGTEW010000005.1:0-6058 GCA_041747615.1 Burkholderiaceae bacterium
CGGGCTGAGAGTGATCTTTTATTGATGGGGCGCTGGAATGCAATTCTGGCTATTCACTCTGTTCGATAAGGATGAAATGTCCGATCTGACAGCCGAGCAGCGCAAGGCGCTGAAGGCAATGATCAAGGTAGAGCTTGAAGCCAGGAGAAAGCCATGACAACTGCAGCAAAAACCAAAGCGACGACTCGCGTTTCCAAACGCGACTTGTTTAACGAGCTGAGCGAGGGCATGACGGCGCTTGCAGAGGCGCGCGGCGGGAAACGCACGCTGCGCACGCACGTTGCGCAATTCAAGCCCGCTCCTGAAGTGTCGCCCGCGCAGCTGCTCCGCGTCCGCAAGCAATTGAAACTGTCGCGCGCCCTGTTTGCCGTTTACCTGCGCACCAACGTTCGCACGCTCGAAAACTGGGAGCAGGGCCGAGCCAAACCAAACGCGCAAGCCGCGCTACTGATTAACATGGTGCGACGCTATCCCGATACGGTCGAGCGGCTGGCAGCCATCTGAATTGTGGGAGCGTGCGCAGGGCCGATCGCATCGTCGTGCTGAAAGAGTTACCCAGGGACCTGGCGGCGTAAGAGCTCGCCGCGACGCTTGAGTGTTGACGCGCACCGCGCGCTGCGTCGCCGCCGGCGAAATCGCGGCATGGGCCGGCGATTTCGAAGCCGCACGGCCGCTCATCGAAGAGGCAGTGGCCTTATGGCGCGTTCGCGGACAAACGCAAGAGATCGCCTGCGCGCTGATCGAGCGTGATCGACGAGACCGGCATCATGCAGTTCGAGACGAAGGTCAGGGCTGAAGTTGAATGCATCGTGACGAGCCTGCCCTCAAGCTCCGGCCCGCTGGCGAGAGCTGCTACCGATCTGCGGTCCCGACTACAACGATTTGAGGTAATCGGCCAAATCAGAAACCTGGGCAGCCGTCAGACCGAGAGATCGCTTCGTGTTGTAGGTCTGAACCACCGCCTCCAGTGTTGGCGCCGTTCCGTTATGGAAGTACGGCGGGTGTTGCCACAGCCCTTTCAATGGCGCGGTTCGATATTGCTTGGTCGCACTGCGCGATGCGTAGCTGGGAGCTCCGCCCGGCTCGGGTTCGCTTACGGCATCACTCGGAGGATGCAGCCGCGAGTTGGCGTCCGTGAACTTGTCTCCAGTGTGACAAGTCACACAAGTGCCCGCAGTGTTGAAGACCAGCCTGCCTCGTTCAGCCGCGACCGGATCAAAACTCCCGGCGGGTGGTGGCGGTGCGGCCAATGAGAGCTGATAAGCCTGCAAGGCCGGTAGCTTCGCGGTGATCAGGTCGACCGTTCCATTGGAGACATTGACGCCTGTTCGCGGCTCGGCAAACGACCCGTGACCGCCCATCTGGGTGACGCCCACGTAGCGGTTCCAGTAAGCCACGTCGTCGCCGTCGCCGGTTGAGGTGATCTTATTGATGCCCGCCAGGCCGTAGGCGGGTGGGATGACCTGTGGACCATTAATGCCGTCCAGGTTGAAGCGAGGATCGTACTTGCCGGGGCCCCAGGAGTTGTAGACCGCCTTCACCGCTGGGCTCAGCGCGGGCGACAAGGCGATGATCGCCCCCACATTCAGATCACCATTGGGCCAACCATCCAGCCGCTTGCCGATGCCGGGTGCGAATGAATTGTCAACCGTCGAGTGACACAGAGCACAGGTAACGCCCACCCGTGTCAGCGTGTCCGTGCCATTAATGTTTTCGACTGTGCCCTTGAGACCGAGAACGGCATCCAGTTTTAACAAGGCCACCGTGGTGTCGGGGCTTTGCAGATCGACAGATCCGTTCTGAATTCCCGCGACCAGCGCCGCCGGCAAAGCTTCCGCATCGACCTTCAAGCCGACCGACAGAGCGGTCGTGGGGTCGACCGCCGTGCGGATCACTTCATGCATGCGCAGCGTGTCTGTCCACTGCGTCTCGTCGCCAAAGGTATCGAAGCGGAAAATCTGCTTCCCCTGCGCGATCAGAGCCGCCTGCGCAGCAAACGCGGCCTGCTGCGCGTCCGAGTCATCGGAACCACCGCACGCAGCAACCAGTGCGATTACGGCCGCGATCACAAAACGTGGAAAGGCGGAAGACTCCTGTTGCATGATCATTTCCTTTTTTATCGGTGCAGGCAGCCATAAGGGCTCGCGCGCGAGGTGACGTTCCCTTGTTGATTAGATGTCACCAGTGATTAAAAGGTGACATGCAATAGCGCGGTAGGCTCCAACGGCACATTCGAGGCAGTCGATGCATCTAATGCAAACGCTGAGCTATAGGAGTTCTCGTGGCCATACGACGCAAAGGTAGTTCCAAGCCACCCGCGCTATCGGAACAAGAGCTCGTCGCCTTGGTTTCGTCGGGCAGTAGAGCTGCCGTCGAACTACTGGTACGGCGCTACGACCAGATGCTGTACAGAACGGCCCGGGCCATCCTCAAAGACGACTCGGAAGCAGAAGACGCGGTGCAGGAAGCATTTCTGCTTGCCCATCGCGGCATAGGGAAATTTCGGCAGGACGCCAAGCTTTCCACGTGGCTGGTGCGAATTGTCGCGAATGTAGCTATGGGGCGCCTTCGGAAGAACACGCGTCGACACCGCATTGCTCAATTGAGCGATAACGTCCTTCAAGAACAGCGCGGTCTGCACAATGACGCGCCCGAAGGGCCCGAGGAAGCGCTGTCACGCGTCGACACGCGCCGCCTCATTGAAACAAAAATCGACGCCCTGCCCGACCTCTATCGCTCGGTGTTCGTCTTGCGTGCCGTGCAGGAGTTGTCCGTTGAGGAAACGTCCGAAGCGTTAGGTATCGCCAAAGTAACCGTTCGTAGCCGCTTTTCCAGGGCTCGCAGCCTGCTGCGGGACTCGCTCTCGAAGGAATTGGAAGTAGCGCTTGGCGGCGTATTTCCCTTTGCCGGCAGGCGCTGCAATCGCATGGTCGATTCAGTCATGACGCAGCTCGAACAGGTGGGCGCCTTGAGTCCTCGACGCGGCAGCGCCTGAAGCGCTGGTGAAGACGGCACGGCCACGCATGCGTCGGCCGCTCATCGAAGAGGCAGTGCCCTTATGGCGCGTTCGAGGACACAGATATGCTCGTCCTCAGATGGAGTTAGGAAGAACACGGATCTTTGACGGGTGGTTTGGTCAGCCGAAAGACGACCCGATGGCAGCACGCATCGAGCGTTCTGTTCGTTCTCTCCGGCTGACCTTGCTCGTAATCGCGACAATAGTGTCGGGGTGCGCAGCGCCGGTGATGCACGGTGAGCCGTCGTCGATGGACACAGCACATCCGCACAGCATTTACGTTGTACGGCAGCCTTGGCACACCGGCATCGTCGTGCTCGCCGCGGATGTCTCCGCGAACGCATGGTTGGCACGTCGCGACTTTCCCGATGCCGCGTACCTCGAGGTCGGCTGGGGCGACCGCGCGTACTACCAGGCCGCCGATCCGGGTGTCTGGCTTGGACTGCGGGCTTTGTTCTGGCCCACGCCTGGTGTGCTTCACGTCGCTGCATTCAACGGGCCGGTCGAGCGAACCTTTGGCTCCACCGAAATCCTCGAACTTCGTGTGTCCGCGCGCGGTCTCGCCCGGCTGGTAGAAGTTGTGCGCGACAGCCATGAGCTCGATGCGTCCGGGCGACCGATCGCGCTTGGACCGGGCCTGTACGGCGCGAGCCGCTTCTATGCCTCGCGCGAGAAGTTCCACCTCTTCAAGACGTGCAACGTATGGACGGCAAGTGTTCTGCTGGAAGCCGGCATCTCCGTGTCGCCGGGGCTCGCCTTCAGCGCCAGCAATGTGATGACGCAGCTGCGGCCGAGCGGGCGGGTGATCCGACCGGCGCACTGACCCGACGATCCTGCAATCTGGCGAGCACAAGTCTTAGGGGGACTAGAGGGGGCCGCTGCGAGTTCGGTGTCCATCCCGCGGATGAGGGCGACGCGATCAGATAACCCAAAGAGTTGGCATCGCCACTGCGTGAGTGGAGCGTTACTCTGGAACAGGTCCGCACGGTTCGACCGTGACCCCCGATAAGCGAGAAGTGAGATCGTCATGCCTACGACAACTGTTTTGCGCTGGTTTCATTCCGAATCGGACCCGCCAATAGTCCAGAGGCTCATTGTCGAACCCGAGGAGCAGCTCGCGCTCCGTAACCAGCAGAGGCTTGAGCAGGCCAAGCGGAAACTGGGTGGGCGTTACGTTCTGCACTCTAGCAACAAGGTAATTCGACAAAATGTAAATCAGTCGCGCAAGCTGGCCGCCCGTGCGCTTGCGTCGGACAAGTTGCGCAATTCAGAGCCGGAGGCTTTGCACGAGCGTCCATCATTCAAAGCTGACTTGGAGAGGAGGTAATGCGGAACTGAAGACCGCGGTCCAACTCTTCCCTGTAGTCACCGGCCAAGCGTCGGTCCAGGTTCCGGTAGTGACCACGTCGCCCGCGACCAAGTCCGTCGCACCAGGGCATGAGCCGAGTTCTCGACGCAGGTGACAGGGTCCTCCTAGGCACGAGTTTCGACGCTGTCATCAATGAGACGGGCCGGCTGTATCTCGCTTACTGGGATAGCAATTTCGGTGACAACTTTGGTTTTGTGACGGCATTGATCGACGTGAATCCTTCGCAGGTGCCCACACCGGGCCGCCTTGCGCTACTGTGCGCGGGCCTCCTTGCACTGGGCGCCAGCGGAGAGTGCGTCGGCTTCGGGCCGGATTAGTCGCCCTTCCGCTGGGGGACGTGGCGGCTGCAAAGCATTGAACCGTGTTCGTACGCGTCCGGCAGCGCGCCGACTTGAACGTAATCGTCGCAGCGCCCGCACTTGTGCAGCAGTATGGGCGCCACCTGTTGATCGAAGACAATCCGCTGCTCCTGCGTCATCGCGTCCAAACCTTTATGTAGATAGAGGCGGGCTACACCAAAGGCCGATGACAGTGGGTCGATGATTCCCATTTCGCCGAGCATGCGCAACGCTGACATGTTGTCGCTTAGTTGCTGATCATCGCTCATGACGAACATTTTCCTCGGCAGGCTTAAGGCATCTTCGGAATATCAACAGTCGCGCCCACGGCGGTTATGGCGGCACACTGGGCCGCCACCTGCGTCCGTAACGCTGCGTCCTCTGCAGAATCATGCGGGTTGGTTGTTGAGCGGTTTATCGCAACTTCCAGGTGAATGCACGTCAATCGATCCGGGTTCATTGTCCGTTCCGTTTACAAAACGAAGTGATTCTTCCCCGTTCAAACAAGCCCGGTTCTGAGGAAAAGCAGTGCAATTGATGACGATGCGACACCGACCTCGCTCCCCCCATGATCGCGTCCGATGCTCGCCGCTCGGCCAATTGCGGACGTCGCAACAGGGCGTCACAATTGCTCGAGAGCAGACGTTCTGTGCAGCGAAGATGAGGAAGTTTATGGCGATCGTGATCCATTATTGCGCGGCCTGAAACTACAAACCCGATGCCCTCCGTGTGAAGGCGTGGTTTGAAACGCGCGGGCGTGGTCCGGTGGACATACAGCCCGGACGCACCGGCCAGTTCGACGCGTCGTCAACGGCCAGGTTTTGTTTTCGCGATACGAGACCGGACGGTTTCCTTCAGACACGGACCTGGCGAACATTCCGGCGTAGGGCGAGGAAACTGGGATCAGGACCGAGCGAAGAACGACCTAACGTCAGGAGTCAAGAAGATGAAAACCGCGTCTGCCATTGCAATCACCACGCTCCTGCTTGCCGGCTGTTCCAACATCAGCGTGCCATTTGTGACAACGGCAACCGAGCCGACGGCCACCGTGCAGCTCGAGCCCAGAAGCGGATCCAACGTGAGCGGTGGCGTCACGTTCACGGAACAAGGCGACACGGTGCGCATCAAGGGAGAGATCGCGGGTCACGCACCGGGTGTGCGGGGATGGCACATCCACGAGAAAGGCGACTGCAGCGATCCGAAGGCGATGAGCGCCGGCGGACACTTCAATCCGAGCGGCCATAGACATGGCGCCCCCACTGATGCCGAGCGCCATGCCGGTGATTTGGGCAACCTCGTGTTCGACGCACAGGGTCGCGCGGAGATCAACGTCGT
>JBGTEW010000006.1:0-2479 GCA_041747615.1 Burkholderiaceae bacterium
ACGGTTGCGACAGCCGAGAGCGCGAGTCCGGCTCGCCAGCCCGCCAGCGGAGCCAGCACGGCACATGCAATCAAGGACACCGCGTAGCCGAACGATCCGGCCGCCAGAAACCAACCCATCGCCGTGCCGCGCCTGGCCGGCCCGTAGCGCTGCGCGATCAGCGCGAGGACCGGCGTGTAGGAGCCCCCCGCTGCGAGTCCGGCGACGAAATACAGCACAAGCCCGGACCAGAACCCGTTCGCGCCCAGCGCGAAGAGCACTGAGCTTGCACATGCCGCAACGCTCATCAATTAAAACGTCTTGCGCGCGCCGATCCGATCGGTCAGCAGGCCAGCGGCAAACAGCGACATCAAGTAACCAACGTGCCATCCGCTCTGCACCAGCCCGGCTTCGGATGCACTCATCTGCCACGCACCCATCAGCAGCGGCAGAAGCGCCGAGTAGACCGTAAAGATCAACGAAAAGCCGACGCGGCTCAGACAGAGCAGCACCAGCCATCGTTTATCGCTCATCGGAAGAGGCTACCTGACACGTCAAGGTGCACTAAGCGGACAGCTTCAGGAACTCGCCCCCATCGAAGTCACGGCGATGTAAACCGTGCATGCCGCCTGTCTTCCGAGCAGCGGATTTGGAAACCTCACCACGATCGCGCCGGTATCTTCGAATACATGATCGAGTTCGGCCTGGAAGTCAGCGTCGGGTGGGTCGTTCGACCACAGCCCGAACACTCCACCGGGACGCAGGTGCCGGGCGACACGAATCAGCCCTTCGCGCGTGTAGAGCATCGCGTGTTGCGGCTGTAGCAGGTGCCGTGGAGAGTGATCGATGTCGACCAGGATCGCGTCGAAGCGCCGACCGGGCGATGTCGAGTCGATGTCTTCGGAGTCGACGAGTGCGAAGAAATCGGCGTTGACGAAACGACAGCGCGGATCCGACGTGAGTTCTGCCCCAAGCGGAACCAGCGCGGTCCGATGCCAGTCGATGACGTCCTTCAGCGCTTCGACGACGAGCAGCGAGCGAACACGTTCATGGGCCAGCACCGCCTTGGCGGTGTACCCGAGGCCGAGCCCGCCGACGACGACGTCCGCGCAGGGCGTCGCAAGCTTTTCCAGAGCGAGTTGTGCAAGGGCAATCTCACTCCCCGTGAAAAGGCTGGACATCAGGAACTCGTCGCCGAGCTTCACTTCGTAGACCTCAACGCCGAGCGATACCTCGGTTCGACGTCGCAGGATCAGTTCGCCGAACCGCGTTTCGCGGTACGACAGTTCTTCGAAGTCGACGGTCATAGTTTTGCCTTGAGCAGATCGGTCGTGTCCCCCTGGACCTCAGCCCCTGGGGCGACGATGAACGTCCCCGACTTTCTCAACCCCTCGAAGAACTCCATGATCAAGCCTCTTGTTGTTGCTGCCTGAAACCGGGATAGGCGAAAGCGGGCGCAATGCGCTCGCAGTCCCGCTCCGAGACGCCAGCGGCGCGCGCCGTGGCATACCAGGTACCGCGCACCTGCGCTTCCATCGCGTCAATCGTGGCGGTCGCCGCGCCGGGTTCGAGCAGAAAGCGGGCGCTTTGCGACAGCAAGTTGCCTGCGTTGGCAAAGCGGCCAGCATCGCCGCACTCCAGTGCCAGATCGCGCCGTTCCATGCTGACCGGGACCGCCGGGGTCAGGTCGTAGGCTGGTGAGAGCTTCCACTCGGCTTCCTTTGCAATCAGCGCGTGATTGCGCGGGTGATCGTCGATGTTCGAGATCAGTGCGTTGAAGCACATCCGGCGGAACAGCTCGGCAGCGTTCTGCGCCGGGTCGGCGCAGACGCGACGGACTTCCTCGGCCAGCAGCACATAAGACCACTTGTCGCGCGACTGGTAGGTGTCTTCGGTGCGCAGCAGTGTCAGCGCGGAGATCATGCGGGCCCGCAGATATCCGGCTTGGGTCTTCTCTCGGTCAAAGCGTTTGACAAGCAGAACGTCGCGCCCGGCAACCTCGACCACACGGCTTTCTGCGGTGGTCAGTCCGCAGGCTCGCGCGAGGCCCAGCATCGCGTGCTCGACCCTTGCGCTATTCCAGAGATCGTCGGGGCGATTGAACTTCGCGATCCACAGGCCAGCTTCGTCTTCGACGACTGCCTTGGGCCGCGCGCCGCCCATCGACGTGCCGATCACCATCAGCTCCTCGACCTGATCGCGATCATCATCATGATCAGCAGCAGCACCGGCAGCATGATCACGCTGATCGGGCCGATCATCATCAGCAGCGATGCTGTCAGCGATGGACTGGACCTTGGCAAGGTCAAGGGTCTGGTTGAAGGTGCGCTTCGGCGCAGGTGGGACCTGGTTGAGCCCAAAGCCCAGCGCTCCCGCCCGGTCATCCGGGGAGTACAGCAGGTACTCCATTTCGCCCAGCTGCGCCCTGCCGAAATGCCGCTGAATGACGCGGCGGCCCCAGTAGTCGGGACTGGCATCGCGCAGAGCGCCGAACACGCCT
>JBGTEW010000007.1:0-1734 GCA_041747615.1 Burkholderiaceae bacterium
GGCGTCGACGGCATCTCGATCTGGTTCGTGCTGCTGACGGCATTCATGACGGTGATCGTCGTGCTGGCCGGTTGGCAGGTGATCGAGACTCGCGTGTCGCAGTACTACGCGGCGTTTCTGATCCTGTCGGGCCTGATGATCGGCGTGTTCGCGGCGGCCGACGGATTGTTGTTCTTCGTTTTCTTCGAAGCCACGCTGGTGCCGATGTACGTGATCATCGGCATCTGGGGCGGCGCCAATCGCATCTACGCCGCGATCAAGTTCTTCCTGTACACATTTGCCGGCTCATTGCTGATGCTGGTGGCGCTGGTCTACCTGTACTACGCATCCGACGGCCGCTTCGGGATCTTCGACTGGCACCAGCTGCCTCTGAGCATGACCGCGCAGACCCTGCTGTTCCTGGCGTTCTTTGCGGCGTTCGCGGTCAAGGTGCCGATGTGGCCGGTGCATACCTGGCTGCCCGACGCTCACGTCGAAGCGCCCACCGGAGGCTCCATCATCCTGGCGGCGATCATGCTGAAGCTGGGCGCCTACGGCGTCCTGCGTTTTTCGTTGCCGATTGCGCCCGATGCATCGCATGAGCTGGCCGGCTATGTCATCGGGCTGTCGCTGATTGCCGTCGTCTATATCGGCTTCGTTGCGCTGGTGCAGGCAGACATGAAGAAGCTCGTCGCCTATTCGTCGATCGCCCACATGGGTTTCGTCACGCTCGGGTTCTTCATCTTCAACCCGATGGGAATGGCGGGCGGCATCGTGCAGATGATTTCGCACGGTTTCGTCTCGGGCGCGATGTTCTTCTGCATCGGCGTGATGTACGACCGCATGCACTCGCGCAATATCGCCGACTATGGCGGCGTCGTGAACACGATGCCCAAGTTTGCGGCGTTCTTCATGCTGTTCGTAATGGCGAATGCGGGTCTGCCGGCGACCAGCGGCTTCGTCGGCGAATTCATGGTGATCCTGGGGGCTGTGCAGTATGACTTCTGGATTGCAATGATCGCAGCCACCACGCTGGTGCTCGGCGCTGCGTACTCGCTGTGGATGTACAAGCGCGTGATCTTCGGCGAGGTGGCCAACAGCAGAGTGGCGGACCTTACCGACGTCAACCCGCGGGAGTTCGCGATTCTCGCGTTGCTTGCGGTGGCCGTGCTGGGGATGGGGCTTTATCCCAAGCCGGTCACCGATCTGATGGATGCGTCGGTCGCACAGTTGCTGAAGCACGTTGCTGTTTCCAAGCTGCCGCTTGCAATCGGTGCGTCGCAGTAGATGAGCCAGCTTAACCTCGCTGTCGCTCTGCCGGAGATCGTGCTGCTGACGGCGGCCTGCGTTGTGCTCGTGACAGATTTGTTCGTGTCTGACGCCCGCCGCAACATCACCTACGTGCTGACACTGCTGGCACTGCTGGCGGTCGCTGTCACCGTCGGCTTTTCGCTGACACGCAATGAGACCGCGGTTGCTTTCGGCGGGATGTACATCTCGGACCCGATGGGCGATGTTCTGAAGCTGTTCGCGATCCTTTGCACCGGCTTCATGCTGGTGTGCGCGCAATCGTATGCACGAGCGCGCGACATCTGGAAGGGAGAGCTGTTCAGTCTGACGCTGTTCACGCTGCTCGGGATCATGCTGATGATCTCGGCCAACAACCTGCTCGCAATCTACCTCGGCCTCGAGCTGCAGGCGCTTTCGATGTATGCGCTGGTCGCTCTGCGGCGAGACGATCCGCGATCGAGCGAG
>JBGTEW010000008.1:0-3174 GCA_041747615.1 Burkholderiaceae bacterium
GCCATCTCGGCCCACTTGGCCGACGTGTAATCGGGCACCGACATGTACACCATCTTCTCGCCGGAGGTCTTCGAATCGCGGATTTCCTGCAGCGTGCGCTTCTTGCGCGCAGGCGATGGAGCGGACTCAGACACGGGCCTCCCGGATTGACACGGTCAGTGATCGACAACTAATATATCAGTCAATCACCCGGCGGCAAAGAGGTAGCTCGATGATGACCGAACGCCAGCGCAAGTTTCGCGAGCAGTACGTCGCGGCGATCAGCCGCTGGTACAACGGCTGGGTGCACATTGGTGTGATGTACTCGGCGGGAATCGCCGGCATCTGGTACTGCGTCAGCCAGTTGCAGGGCGCCACGTGGGAGTGGCTGCTGTTGATTCCGGTGCTGATTGCCGGCAACTTCGGCGAATGGGCAATGCACAAGTACATCATGCATCGTCTGGTCGATGTGTTCGCGCTGCGCGCGATTTACGATCGCCATACGCGGCAGCATCACCAGTATTTCACCGACAACGAAGCCACGATCGATACGGTCCGGGAGTTCCGCATCGTGTTCTTTCCCTGGCGTGTGCTCGCCGTGCTGGCGGTGTTCGGCGTGCTGTTCGGCTGGATCGCGAGCGTGCTGATCAATCCGAACGCCGGCTACATCGTGTTCATCGGCATGATCGGCCACTACATGGTGTACGAGACTTTTCACTTCTGCTGCCATGTGCACGACAACTGGTTCGTGCGCAACATGCCGTTCGTCAATACGGTCCGGCGGCACCATATCGCGCATCACAACATGGGGATCATGATGCATGTGAACATGAACCTCACGTTTCCTGTTGCGGACTGGTTTCTGAATACGAGCGACCTCAACCGCGGACTTCTCGGCCATCTGTTCAACGGCTACAGCGATGCCCATGTCAAGCCCGAACTGAAACCGGTCATCGCCCGCTATCGGACATCGGAGACGCAGGAAAAGCGCGTCACGCTCGATGGCCCGCAGCTAAGCGACGATGAACTCCGTACGCTTGCCAGCGTAGCCAGCCATGTCTGAAGGGCATTCATAGCGCGCCCATAGCGTAAAAGGGCGAGAAGGCAGGGCAAAAGCTCAAGAAGTCCACTGCTATTACCGATCAATCAACGGGCATTTCGGTTAAATTCCATGACTGGCCGCCGAGTGCGGTTTCGAGGTCAACCGAGAACGCAGTGCCGATCGAAGCAACCAAGGAACCCGCAAGAGCCGGCACGCCGGCCCCAGCGGCAGGCCCTTCCAAGCCACGTGTCCTGATCTGCGACGACTCCCGCATCGTGCGGGCGTCGATCTCGCAGCATCTGCGCGACCGTTTCGAACTGCGCGAAGTCAACGACGGCGAAGCGGCGTGGCAAGCGATCCTGCTCGATTCGTCGATCCGGGTCGTCATCAGCGATCTGACGATGCCCAAGGTGGATGGGTTCGAGCTGCTGAACCGCGTGCGCAGTTCCAAGGTGCAGCGGATCCGCGAGCTGCCGATGGTGATCATCTCGGGCGAGGACGAGGCTCACGAGCGCGAACGCGCTGCCTCGCTGGGCGCCACCGACTTCATTCAGAAAGGCGTGGGTGCGGCAGAGCTGCTGGCGCGCATGGAAGTGCTGGTACGGCTGTCGACCACGCGCGAGATGTTGGCCGAAAGCCAAGCGTCGCTCGAATCATCGCGCACCGTCGATTCGGACACCGAGCTGCTGAACCAGCCATTCTTCGACAAGCAGGTCGAGAAGCTGATTTCGTTCGCGCGCCGCAACCTGTCGGATGTGGCGCTGATCTGCATTCGCGTCGAGCTGTCGATGCCGCAGAACGAAACCTGGGAGGGCGAAACCGATCAGCGCATCAAGCTGGTCGGGCGCGCACTGGCGGCGTCGATCCGCCTCGAAGACCTCGGCACTCGCACCGACCGGTTCGAGTTCTGCGTGGCGACGCCGTCGAGCGGCCTGTCCGGTGTGTTGCGCTTCGCGGCGCGCCTGCGCAAGGTACTGGAAAACATCGAAGCCGCAGGTCCGGGTGTCGAAGTCTGGACCTGCATTGGACTGTCGACACTCTCCGAGGAGCTGCGGCGCAGCGCCGAGGAGCTGCGGACGCTGGCGCAAAAGCGAGCTGCGCAGGCGCAGCAGAATCGCTCGCGACGGATCATTCTTGGCACCTCGGAAGGCGCGGCGCCGGGCAGCGTCGATGCGAAGCCCGAAGACGGCTCGATGGACATTAATCTTGCGCTGGCGCTGATACGGGCCGGGCGGGCCGCCGAAGTGGTGCCACATCTGCCAAGATTGCTGGAGCAGGTGGCACCGCTCCTGAAGCTGGTGCGACAACAGAAGGAACTGCAGCAGCCAGCGCAAGGGGGATTGCATGACGACGTACAGGGAGTACCACGCAAGGTCACTTCATGACCCTGCCGGCTTCTGGGCCGAACAGGCGCGCCTAATCGACTGGCGTCAGCCCTTCTCGCAGGTTCTCGATTACTCGAAGCCCCCGTTTGCAAAATGGTTCGTCGGCGGCACCACCAATCTCTGCCATAACGCGATCGACCGCCATCTGGCGGTGCGCGGCGACCAGCCGGCGCTGATTTACGTCTCGACCGAGACCGGCGAAGAGAAAACCTACACGTATCGCCAGCTGTATCGCGAAGTGAATCGCATGGCCGGAATTTTGCTGGCACTCGGTGTCACGCGCGGGGATCGTGTACTGATTTACATGCCGATGATCCCGGAAGCGACGTTCGCGATGCTGGCATGTGCACGCCTCGGCGCGATCCATTCCGTCGTGTTCGGTGGGTTTGCATCGGTCAGTCTGGCTACGCGCATCGATGATGCGCAACCGAAGGTGATCGTGTCGGCCGATGCAGGATCGCGCGCCGGCAAGGCCATTGCGTACAAGCCGCTGCTCGACGAAGCGATCGGGCTGGCGAAGTTTCCTCCGGCGAAGGTGTTGCTGATCGACCGCAAGCTCGCAGAAATGCCGCGCAAACCTGGTCGTGATGTCGATTACGCGACCATGCGCGCGCAGCACATGAACGACGAAGTGCCGTGCGAATGGCTCGAATCGAGCGAGCCGAGCTACATCTTGTACACGTCGGGCACAACGGGCAAGCCGAAAGGCGTACAGCGCGACACGGGAGGCTACGCCGTCGCGTTGGCAGCCTCGATGCGCGACATTTT
>JBGTEW010000009.1:0-4213 GCA_041747615.1 Burkholderiaceae bacterium
GCAGTACACCCTGGCGGTCGAGCACGCCCATGCCGGTCGCCAGCGAATCCTCCATTGCGCGGCGAAAGGCGGTCTCGGTACGCAGGACGCGCTCGACCTGCGCCTGCTTCGTATCGCGCCGCGCCAGTGCCACCAGTGTGATCATCACGGTCAGTGTCAGTCCGCCGACTAGCCATGAGAGCGCGTTGCCAAGTACCGGAGAGCGCTGTCTGAACGCCGACGCCTGCACTTTGATCCCGTCCGGCAGTAAAGGAACGGCGACCGCATATCGGGGCTCGTCCGAGAGTGCTTCACTGCTGGTCGATGCGGCAAGAACCTGGTTCGACTCGTTGAGTAATGTGATTCGATAGCGCTGCCCGAACTCCGGTTTGACGGTTTGCCGCAGCAACTCCGGCAACGAGACGCGTGCAAGCACTGCACCGGTGTAGCGGTCGTCGCTGAACACCGGCGTGATCAGATCGGTAAATGGGCTGCCGTTATCGGAGCTGGGCCTCGACGTGTCTTCGTAGGGCCGCGAGAAAAGAGTCAAATGCGCATCGCGTGCCCGCTTGATTGCCGAGCGCGTGACCTCGGCGCCGATTTCGGACGCGGCCGGTCGCGCCCAGTCGGCGAGCGGGTTCGGCGATTGCACGGACCAGCGCACCCGATCTTTGCCGTCGACATACGCCAGGTGCAGCACCTCGGACTTTGCCATCATCACTTCGCGGCCGGTCGATGCAAAACGGCTCTCGTTGTATTTGGCATCGCCGATCTCGAGACCGATGCTGGTCGTCGCCTCGGTCATCGCCTGCAGCCGAAGCGACAGCGACTGCGCGAGCGTATCGACATCGCGCACGAGCGCATCGCGCTGCAGCTCACGGTCTTCCTTGATCAGCAAATAGGCGAGGCCCGCGATCGACGCCGCGAGCAGCAGAATCGTCAGCAGATGAGCGTATCGGCCGGGATGGAATCGATGCGCTTTGACCCGCGCCATTCGATCGAAGGCGAGCAGTACGGTGTCGGGCGGCGGTGTGAGACGGGCAGACATGGATGGCTAGCTATTATGGACACGCATGGTTTCGTATGGGATTGCAGTCCAGCATCGGCAGGGCGTTCCGTAATACGAAATACAATGCCGCTATTTGAAAACTAACGGTCCGCTGGTATCGTCGCGGCAGGACCTCAGGAGACAGACATGTCCGCACTTCCCACGGAAGCGGCCAACGATCCCGACTCGCTTGAAACCGCCGAATGGCTCGACGCGCTGGAAGCGGTCATCGAGCGCGAAGGCCCGCAACGCGCGCACTTCCTGCTCGAAGCGCTGATCGACAAGGCGCGACGTTCTGGTGCATACATCCCCTATTCGGCCAATACGGCGTACATCAACACGATTCCACCACACCTTGAAGCGCATTCGCCGGGTGATGCCGCGATCGAAGAGCGCATACGCTCGTACAACCGATGGAATGCGATGGCGATGGTGGTGCGCGCCAACCGCGGCGACGGCGAGCTCGGTGGCCACATCGCCAGTTATGCGTCTTCCAGCACGCTGATGGAAGTGGGGTTTAATCACTTCTGGCGCGCGCCGTCGGCCGACTTCGGTGGGGACCTGATCTATTTCCAGGGTCATTGTGCGGCGGGCGTCTATGCCCGCGCCTTTCTCGAAGGACGTCTGACCGAGGAGCAGCTGAATAATTTCCGGCGCGATGTCGATGGCAAGGGCGTGACCTCGTATCCGCACCCGAAGCTGATGCCCCAGTTCTGGCAGTTTCCGACGGTATCAATGGGCCTCGGGCCAATTCAGGGCATTTATCAAGCGCGCTTCCTGCGCTACTTAAACGCACGCAGCATTGCGAACACCGATGGGCGCAAGGTCTGGGTTTTTTGCGGCGACGGTGAAATGGACGAACCCGAATCGCTGGGTGCGATCGGGCTGGCTGCGCGCGAAAGGCTCGACAACCTGATCTTCGTCGTCAACTGCAACCTGCAGCGGCTCGATGGACCGGTGCGCGGCAACGGCAAGATCATCCAGGAGCTCGAAGGCACTTTTCGCGGCGCCGGCTGGAATGTGATCAAGTTAATTTGGGGGTCGTACTGGGATCCGCTGCTAGCGCGCGACCACGAAGGCCGCCTGAAGCGCGTGATGGAAGACACCGTCGACGGCGAATACCAGAACTTCAAGGCCAACGATGGCGCGTTCGTGCGAAAGCATTTCTTCGGCAAGGATCCGAAGCTGCTCGAAATGGTGTCGCGGATGAGCGACGACGACATCTGGCGGCTGAATCGCGGTGGTCACGACCCGCACAAGATCTATGCGGCCTATGCAGCAGCGACCCGACATAACGGCCAGCCGACTGTCATTCTCGCGAAGACAGTCAAGGGTTACGGCATGGGCAAGGTGGCGGAAAGCAAGAACCCGACGCATCAGGTAAAGAAGCTCGATACCGCCGCGATTCGCGAGTTCAGGGATCGGTTCGCGATTCCGGTGTCGGACGACAAGCTCGATGAAGTGGCGTTTTTCAGGCCGGCGGAGGACTCGGCGGAGATGAAGTATCTGCTCGAGCGCAGACGTGAGCTCGGCGGTTTTTTGCCGCAGCGCCGGCGCAGCGCCGACGAGAAAATCCCGGCGCCGGGGAGCGACGCGTTTCAGGCGGTGCTCGAGCCGACCTCCGAGGGTCGCGAGATTTCGACGACCCAGGCATTCGTTCGCTCGCTGACGCAGCTGGTGCGCGACAAAAACATTGGCCCGCGCGTCGTGCCGATCATTCCCGATGAAGCCCGCACCTTCGGCATGGAAGGAATGTTTCGCCAGCTCGGCATTTACTCATCGCAGGGGCAACTGTACGAGCCTGTGGACAAGGATCAGGTGATGTACTACCGCGAGGACAAGAAGGGCCAGATCCTTGAAGAAGGAATCAACGAAGCGGGAGCGATGAGCTCTTGGATCGCGGCGGCCACTTCGTACTCGACCAACAACCGGATCATGGTGCCGTTTTACATCTTCTATTCGATGTTCGGCTTCCAGCGAATCGGCGATCTGGCATGGGCCGCCGGCGACATGCAGGCGCGGGGATTTCTGCTCGGTGCAACTGCGGGCCGCACTACGCTCAATGGCGAGGGATTGCAGCACCAGGACGGGCACTCGCATCTGATGAGTGCGACCGTGCCGAACTGTGTGAGCTACGACCCGACGTTCGCTCATGAAGTGGCAGTCATCATTCAGCGCGGACTGCAGCGCATGGTCGAGAACCAGGAAAACGTCTGGTACTACATCACGCTGATGAACGAGAACTACCCGCAACCGGGGCTGAAGAAAGGCCAGGAAGAGGGCATTTTGAAAGGCATGTACCTGTTGCGCGAAGGCCCGGCCGGCAGTGGCACCGGCAAATCGATACCGCGTGTGCTATTGCTTGGCAGCGGCACCATCCTGCGCGAAGCGATCGCCGCGGCCGATATGCTCGAAAAGGAGTGGGGGGTCGCCGCCGACGTGTGGAGCGTCACGAGTTTCACCGAGTTGCGGCGCGACGGGATCGATGCCGAACGGTGGAATCTTCTGCATCCGGGAGATAAGCCGCGCAAGCCGTACGTGACGCAACAACTCGAGAAAACCGCAGGGCCGATCATTGCGACCACCGATTACATGCGGCTGTTTGCCGACCAGATTCGAGCCTACCTCCCGCGTGGCCGGGACTATCACGTGCTCGGCACCGATGGCTTCGGCCGTTCGGATACACGACCGAAGTTGCGCGAATTCTTCGAAATCGACCGGCGCTACGTTTCGGTAGCCGCGTTGCGTGGGCTGGCGGACGAAGGTGCCGTGCCGGCGGCGAAGGTGGCCGAGGCGATCAAGAAGTACGGCATCAATGCCGACAAGCCCAACCCGGCGATGGTCTAGGAGCCGACGATGGCGCAATCGATGGAAGTGAAAGTCCCCGACATCGGCGAGTTCAAGGATGTCGAAGTCATCGAGGTGCTGGTCAAGCCTGGCGATGTGATCGCGAAAGATCAGTCGCTGATCACTGTCGAAAGCGACAAGGCGGCGATGGAGATTCCATCATCCGCTGCCGGAACCGTCAGGGAATTGCTGGTCAAGCTCGGCGACAAGGTATCAAAGGATTCACCGCTGCTTCTGCTCGATAACGATGCAACGGGAAAGCCGCCGGCTACTGCGCCGGCTGCGTCAGCGCCAACGCCGGCACCGGCATCGGCCAGGACCCCGCCGCCCACGGCTGCG
>JBGTEW010000010.1:0-1751 GCA_041747615.1 Burkholderiaceae bacterium
CGAGAAAGCGCGCCATCGCCAGTCCGCTGTCACCCAGGCCAAGTACGAGTGCCCGCGATTCAAAAGTCGAATTCGTCATCGAATCTTCAGCGTCGACAGGCCGACCAGCACCAGCATCATCGTGATGATCCAGAAGCGGACGACGACCTGCGTCTCCTTCCATCCAGACAGCTCGAAGTGATGGTGCAACGGTGCCATTCGAAAGATTCGACGGCCCCCGGTCGATTTGAAGTAGGTGACCTGCAGCATCACGGAGATCGTTTCGACGACGAACACACCGCCCATGATGAACAGCACGATCTCCTGCCGCGTGATGACCGCGATCGTTCCGAGCGCGCCGCCAAGCGCGAGCGCGCCGACGTCGCCCATGAACACTTCGGCCGGATACGCGTTGAACCAGAGGAACGCAAGGCCCGCTCCGGCGATCGCGGCGCAGATGATCACCAGTTCGCCCGCGCCGGGGATGTATGGGAAGAGCAGATAGCCGGCAAAGTCGACTCGCCCTACGACGTAGGCGAAAACGCCGAGCGCAGCGCCAATCATCACGGTCGGCATGATCGCCAGCCCGTCCAGACCATCGGTCAGGTTCACGGCATTGCTGGTACCGACGATCACAAGGTACGACAGCACGACGAATCCGAAAACGCCGAGCGGATACGCGATGTTCTTGAAAAACGGCACCAGCAGGTCCGAGCGTGGCGGCAGGTCGATGTAGAAGCCCTGCCCGATCCACTGGCCCATCAGGTCCCAGATGCGATCGGTGGACGGTGCGGCGATCGCGAACGCCAGATAGAACGACGCCACCAATGCAATCGCCGATTGCCACGCATACTTTTCGCGCGCGCTCATGCCCTTCGGATTGCCGTGCACGACCTTCCGGTAGTCATCGACCCAGCCGATCAGTCCGAAGCCGAGGGTGACGATCAGAGTGACCCAGATGAAGCGGTTCGATAGATCGGCCCACAGCAGCGTCGTCACACCGATCGAGATCAGGATCAGTGCGCCGCCCATCGTCGGCGTGCCGGTCTTGGTCAGATGCGATTGCGGGCCGTCCTGCCGTACCGCCTGGCCGATCTTCAGCGCGGCGAGCCGGCGAATTACCCAGGGCCCGGCAGCGAGGCCGATCAGCATCGCAGTCGCCGCCGCGAGTACGGCGCGCAGCGTCAGGTAGGAGAAGACATTGAACGACCGGATGTCGCGCGCCAGCCATTCGGACAGTTCGAGCAGCATCAGTGAGCGCCCTCGGCCTGCTTCGCACCCAGCGCCTGCACGACTCGCTCCATCTGCATGAACCGCGAGCCCTTGACCAGCACCGTCGCGCCGTCGCGAAAAGCCGATCGCAATGCGGCGATCAATGCATCGACGTCGTCGAAGTGCCGCGCATTCGCGCCAAACGCCTGTGCGGCCTCGCGCATCAGCGGGCCGATCGCGAACAGCGCTTCGATGCCGCGCTCGCGCGCATAACCGCACACTTCGCGATGAAACTCCGGCCCTCGCGCGCCAACTTCGCCCATGTCGCCGAGCACCAGTATTCGCGGGGCCGGCGACGCGGCGAGCAGCTCGATCGCCGCGCGCACCGAATCCGGATTGGCGTTGTAGCTGTCGTCGATCAACGTCCCCTCGGGGATGCGCACGCTGGCACCGCGTCCCGCGACGGGCTGCCATGCATTGAGCCCGGCTGCAATCGCTTCGGCGCCGATGCCGGCTGCGATCGAACACGCGGCGGCCGCCAGCGCATTTCGAACGCTGTG
>JBGTEW010000011.1:0-2134 GCA_041747615.1 Burkholderiaceae bacterium
CTGGGGTTTCCGGTGGCGTTCTGCATGATGGTCACCGCGGTGCTCTTCGGGCTCGTCGTCTTCGGCGACCGCGTCGTCTACCAGTTCATCGAAAAGATCGACGACATTTCATCGAACTTCGTGCTTGCCGCAGTGCCGCTGTTCGTGTTCATGGGTTCGATGCTCGAGCGCTCGGGCGTCGCCAACCGCCTGTTCGAGGCGATCCAGATCGGGACGCGGCGCCTCCCCGGCGGGCTGGCGCTCGCGACGGTGATCATGTGCATCCTGTTTGCGGCCTCGTCGGGTGTGATCGGCGCGACCGAGTCGGTGGTCGGTTTGCTGACGATCCCGATCATGCTGCGCTACGGATACGACAAGGGTCTGATCTCGGGCGTCATCTGCGCCGGCGGCTCGCTCGGCACGATCATCCCACCCTCGGTCGTGGCGGTCGTCATTGGGCCGCTGGCCGACGTTTCGGTCGGCGATATTTTCTACGGAATGAGCCTGCCGGGGCTGCTGATGGCGGGGCTTTATCTTGTCTACATCTTCGTGCGATGCATCATCACGCCGTCCTTCGGGCCGCGCATCCCGCCGGCCCCCGACGATCTCAGCCTAATCGACAAGCTCTGGATCAGCTTTCGCAACCTGCTGCCTCCGGTGCTGCTGATCTTTGCCGTTCTCGGCTCGATCCTGCTCGGATGGGCTTCGCCGACCGAAGCGGCCGCGATCGGTGCACTCGCCTCGGTGCTGCTGACGGTGATCTACGGGACTTTCAGTTTCAGCGCGTTGTATCAAGCGATGATCAAGACGTTGAAAGTAACGGCGATGATCATGACCGTGTTACTTGCCGGGACGTTGTTTACAGGCGTGTTCATCGGCGCCGGAGGCATTGCTACCGCCAACCAGCTGATCGGCGACATGAACCTATCGCCGTGGATGCTGCTGGCGTTACTGATGACGATCATCTTCATCGCGGGGTTTTTCCTCGACTGGATCTCGATCGTGCTGATATTCGTGCCGATCTTCACTCCTCTGATCAAAACGGCCGGCTTCGATCCGGTGTGGTTCTGTGTGCTGTTCCTGATCATGATCCAGACCAGCTACATAACGCCACCGATGGCGCCGGCGATCTTCTATCTCCGCGCAGTGGCGCCGCCAGATATCAACATCCGGCATATGTATCGCGGCGTGGTGCCGTTCATCGTGCTGCAGGTTATCGTGCTGGCGCTGACAATGGCGTTCCCTCAGCTGGTGACGTGGCTACCGAGCCAGATGCTGAACTTCAAGTGAAAGGAGCTCCAAGATGACTCCGGAACAAATCCTCGCCATTGCACCCCGCGTCCTGAGCCGGTCGCAACGCGAGTTCTACTTTCGCGAGGGCTATATCCTGGTGGAAGCGATCATCGGCGACGACTGGCTGCGCAAGCTTCGTTCAGCCACAGAAGAGATGGTCGAGCGATCGCGTGCGGTGATCAAGTCCGACAAGATCTTCGACCTCGAGCCTACCCATCGCCCGGAATCACCGCGCCTGCGACGGGTGTCGAATCCGGTTGAGCAGCACCCGGTGTTCTGGGATTACGTGACCCAGTCGCCGCTCGCTGACATCGTGGCGGACCTGGTTGGTCCGGACGTCAAGTTCCATCACTCGAAGCTCAACTACAAGTGGGCGCAAGGCGGCGACGAGGTCAAATGGCATTACGACATCAGCTTCTGGCCGCACACGAACTACTCGCCGCTGACGGTCGGCACGTACTTGTACGACTGCGGCATGGAAAATGGCCCGCTCGCAGTGCTCCCGCGCAGCCACGAGCTCGATCCGATGCTGTCGCAATACGACCAGCGCGGCCACTGGACCGGCTGCCTGGCCGCCGAAGACCTAACAAAGCTCGATCTCGCAAAGGCCGTGTATCTGACCGGACCAGCGGGCTCGCTGACAATTCATAACTGCCGCACGCTGCACTCGTCGCCACGCAACATGTCGGATACCGGCCGGCCGCTTCTGCTCAATACGCTGACATCCGCCGATGCGTTTCCATACACCGTGAACCCGATCCGCCCGAAGCACGACCAGACGATCATCCGCGGTGAGCGTGCGTTATGGGCGCATCACGATCCGCGGCCCTGTCTGCTGCCGCCGGACTGGTCGGGCGGCTAT
>JBGTEW010000012.1:0-7577 GCA_041747615.1 Burkholderiaceae bacterium
GGCGCGATATGGAGGAGATGATTATTGCCGGCCGCGTGTCTGTGAACGGCGAGCCGGCGCATATCGGCCAGAGGGTGCTGGCCAGCGACCAGGTGCGAGTGAATGGCAAGCCGCTCGCGCGCAAGGCGCCCGGGCGCGCGCCGCGCGTGCTGCTGTACCACAAGCCCATCGGTGAAATCGTCACGCAGGACGACCCCGGCGAGCGGCCCACGGTGTTCCAAAAATTACCCAAAGTATCCGGTGGACGGTGGGTAGCCGTCGGTCGTCTCGACCTGAATTCCGAAGGCTTGCTGATTTTCACGACGTCGGGCGAATTGGCCAATCGCCTGATGCATCCGCGTTATGAAGTTGAGCGTGAATACGCCGTCCGGGTGCTGGGCGACGTCAATGAAGAGCAGCGCCAGAAGCTGCTCGATGGCGTCGAGCTGCAGGATGGCCCGGCCAAGTTTTCGCGAGTCGATGAAGCCGGCGGCGACGGCGCCAACCGCTGGTATCGAGTGGCGATCAGCGAAGGGCGCAACCGCGAAGTGCGGCGCATTTTCGAGGCGATCGGACTGACGGTCAGCCGCCTGATCCGTATTCGGTATGGCGCAATCGCATTGCCGCGTGCGCTTGCCCGCGGCAAGTTCCAGGAGTTGGCGCCGGAGTGGGTGCAAGCCTGGGTGCACGACCTCGGCATCGGAATCGATGAGATCCGACAACGTCAGGGTGGTTCGTCCGAAGGGCGAGGCGGACGTGGAAGGGGCGGTCGCGGCCAGAGTGGTCAGGGCGCCCAAGGGGGTCGAGACGGACAGTGGGCACCGCGGGGCCCCGGACAAGGATATGGGCAGGGGCAGGGGCAGGGATACGGGCAGGGGCAGGGATACGGGCAAGGGCCGCCGGGGCATGGACGGGGCAACGGGCAGCCAAACCCCGGACAGCCGGGTTCCGGTCGCGGTCGCGGCAAGCCCCCGGCCAATCGCCCATCACGCCAGCCCGATCCGTTGACCAGCAGCGTGACCTACATCGCTGCCGGTCACGGATTGCCGAACAACGGTCGGCCAGCGCGCTTCAAGCGCGGCAAGCCACCTCGCAACTACTGAAAACTAAGGTCAGTAGCGCCTCCCACGCGCTTGTTCTGCAGGGGTCATGCCGCATATAATGGCGAGCTGCCGACGGCTGGTACGCCAGCAGGTTAAGAATTTGTGATTTGCGGCGCAATGCAAGCCTGTTGAGAACAAGAAAATGGGCGATGAAATGGGCTTTACGGCCCATTTTTTATTTCCGCGCCCGCATTTGGGTTTGGAGTTGTAAATGGCGGGAGCGACGAGCGAGTTGTATCAAACGGTAGAGCGGACGCTCGGCGGGCTGGGGTATGAACTCGTCGATCTAGAACGATTGGGTGGCGGGCTGCTGCGCGTGACCCTGGACGCAGTCAACGGCATCGGTCTGGAGGATTGCGAGCGCGTGAGCCGGCAACTGTCGCATCTGTTCGCTGTGGAAGGTGTGGAGTACGAGCGGCTCGAAGTGTCTTCGCCTGGTCTGGACCGGCCGTTGAAGAGGACAAGCGACTTCATGCGTTTTATGGGTAAGGAGATCAATGTGCAGCTGTATGCGCCGTCGCCGACCGCCGGTGGACGCAAACGATTGCGCGGGCGATTGCTGGAATTGACGGATACGCCGGGTCAGGAACGCTTGCAGTTGCAGTTGACCCCGGAAGATGAAGTGGCGAGGAGCGGACAGCGCAGTGCGAAAGCGCGGAAGGCTGTGCAGATCGCGCCGGCGGTGGTCGTCGAGCTTGCACTGGCTGACATTGCAAGAGCGAGGCTGGTGCCGGAACTGGATTTTCGGCCCAGGTCAAGTGAAGCAGAGCCTGTCGCGATGGAAACAGGTAGTTCTGGAGTGAGAACACATGAGTCGTGAGATTTTGTTACTGGTCGACGCGCTGGCGCGCGAAAAAAATGTGCCGAAAGACGTCGTGTTCGACGCGCTCGAACTCGCGCTGGCGACCGCTACCAAGAAGCTGTTTGCCGAGGAAGATGTCGATATCCGAGTCGCGGTCGATCGCGAAACCGGCGAGTACGACGCGTTCCGCCGATGGCTGGTCGTACCGGATGAAGCGGGCCTGCAGGAGCCGGGGCATCACATCATCCTGTCCGACGCGCGCGAGCAGCTGTCCGATATCGAGCTCGAAGAGCATATCGAGGAACAACTGCCGCGTCAGGATCTGGGGCGGCGCTTTGCGCAGGACACCAAGCAGGTGATCCTGCAGAAAATCCGCGATGCCGAGCGCGAGCAGACGTTGAACGACTTTCTGGCGCGCGGCGACATGATCGTCAGCGGCGCCATCAAGCGTATGGACAAGGGCGACGCGATTATCGAGATCGGCAAGGTCGAGGCGCGGTTGCCGCGCAGCGACATGATCCCGAAGGAGAACCTCCGCATCGGTGACCGCTTACGTGCATACGTGCAGAAGATCGACCGCACGGCGAGAGGACCCCAGGTCATTCTGTCGCGTACGTCGCCCGAGTTACTGATGAAACTGTTCGAATTCGAAGTGCCGGAGATCGAGCAGGGGTTGCTCGTCATCAAGTCGGCCGCGCGCGATCCCGGCGTGCGCGCCAAGATTGCCGTATGGACCAATGATCGGCGCATCGATCCGATTGGAACCTGCGTGGGTATGCGCGGCTCGCGGGTGCAGGCGGTGACCAACGAGCTGGCCGGCGAGCGGGTCGACATCGTGCTGTGGTCGGATGATCCGGCTCAGTTCGTGATCGGTGCGCTGGCGCCTGCCAACGTGTCTTCAATCCTGGTCGACGAGGACAAGCACGCGATGGACGTTGTCGTCGACGAGGACAATCTCGCGATCGCCATTGGCCGCAGCGGTCAGAACGTGAGGCTGGCGTCCGAGCTGACCGGCTGGCAGATCAACATCATGACGGCCGAGGAATCTTCGACCAAGCAGGAAGGCGAGCAGTCTTCGATTCGCGCGACGTTCGTCGCGAAGCTCGATGTCGACGAGGAGATTGCCAACATCCTGATCGGCGAAGGCTTCGGCACTCTGGAAGAGATCGCGTATGTACCGGTCAACGAGCTGCTTGAGATCGAGGCGTTCGACGAGGAAACCGTCGAGGAGCTGCGCACGCGTGCGCGCAATGCCTTGCTGACCGAGGCGATCAAGCGCGAGGAAAACGTCGAGCAGGCGGAAAAAGATCTGCTTGAGCTCGATGGCATGGATGCCGAGTTGTCAGTCAAGCTGGCCGAGAATTCGATCCGCACGCGCGACGATCTGGCGGAGCTGGCGGTTGACGAGCTGACCGAGATGACCGGTATCGACGATGAGCGCGCGAAGACTTTGATCATGGCGGCCCGTGCGCACTGGTTTGCCGAGGCCGAGGAACAAGAGCAGGAAGTAGCGGGAAGATAGGGGTAAGACAGTTATGGCAAGTACAACCGTGTCTCAGTTTGCGACGGAGCTTCGGGTACCGCCGCAGCTGCTGCTCGAGCAGTTGAGCGCAGCCGGGGTCCTGAAGAAGGCCGAGTCCGACGCCTTGAGCGAGGACGACAAGTCGCGCCTTCTTGAATCGTTGCGCAAGGCGCACGGCGGTGGCGGCGAGAAGAAGAAGATCACGCTGACGCGCAAACAGACGACCGAGATCAAGCAGGCTGACGCGTCTGGCAAGGCGCGCACGATTCAGGTCGAAGTGCGCAAGAAACGTGTGTTCGTCAAGCGCGATGGAAGTGCACCGGAAGTCGAGGCGCCGGCCGATGCTGCTGCTGCGCCGGTCATCGACGAAGCCGAGCTTGCCAAGCGTGAGGAGGAAGCGCGTCGCCAGGCAGAGCTGATCACGCGGCAGACCGCAGCGGCGCGGGAGAAAGCCGATCGCGCGCAGCGCGATCTGGTCGACGCACAGCAGAAGGAGCAGAAAGACCTGGATGCGGTGCTGGCACGCCAGACTGCAGCGACGGAAGAGCTGGCGCAGGCGGAGCTTGCACAGAAGGAAGCCGAGCTTGTCGCGAAGCAGGCAGCCGAGGCGCAGGCGCGCGCGAAGCGGGTAGTCGAAGACGAAGTCGCTGCCATCAAGACCATGATGTCGGAGCCGAAGAAGGTCGCGAAACCGCCCGAAGCTCCACCTGTCGGCACGCTGCACAAGCCTGCCGCCAAAACCGAAGCGAAGTCCGGCGTCAAGAAGGACGACAAAAAGCCTGGCGTCAAGGAAATCAAGTCGGGCAAGCTGGCTTCGAGCTGGTCTGAAGAGCAGCAGAAGAAGCGCCTGCTCAAAACGCGTGGCGATACCTCGGGCGGAGCCGGCGGCTGGCGCGGCCCGCGCGGCAATCGCAAGCAGGATCGGCATGAAGACGGCAATGGTGCGGCGGCGACGCCGATGCCGGTCGAAGCAGTCGTGCGCGACATCGCGGTGCCGGAAACGATCACCGTGGCGGAGCTCGCCCACAAGATGTCGGTCAAGGCATCCGAGGTCATCAAGACGCTGATGAAGCTGGGGCAGATGGTGACGATCAATCAGGTGCTGGACCAGGACACCGCGATCATCGTGGTCGGCGAGATGGGCCATACCGCGCATGCCGCCAAGCTCGATGATCCGGAAGCGCTGCTGGCCGAGTCCGGGCTGGGGGTGGTGGCGAGCGAAGCGCCGCTCGAGCCGCGGCCGCCGGTGGTCACGATCATGGGCCACGTCGATCACGGAAAGACGTCGCTGCTCGACTACATCCGCCGCACGAAAGTTGCCGCAGGTGAAGCCGGCGGGATCACGCAGCACATCGGCGCGTATCACGTCGAAACGCCGCGCGGCATCATCACGTTCCTCGATACTCCCGGCCATGAGGCGTTCACGGCAATGCGAGCGCGTGGTGCGAAGGCGACCGACATCGTGATCCTGGTCGTCGCGGCCGACGACGGCGTGATGCCGCAGACCAAGGAAGCGATCGCGCATGCGAAAGCGGCCGGTGTTCCGTTGGTAGTCGCGCTGAACAAGATCGACAAGCCCGAAGCGAATCCGGACCGCGTCAAGCAGGAACTGGTTGCGAACGAAGTCGTGCCCGAGGAGTACGGCGGCGACTCGCCGTTCGTTGCAGTGTCGGCGAAGACCGGAGATGGCGTCGACAGCCTGCTAGAGAACGTTCTGCTGCAGGCCGAAGTGCTCGAGCTGAAGGCGGTCAGGGATGGGCCCGCGAAGGGACTGGTCATCGAATCACAACTCGACAAGGGGCGCGGCCCCGTCGCCACGGTGCTGGTGCAAAGCGGAACATTGAAGCGCGGCGATGTCGTGCTCGCGGGCTCTGCATTCGGCCGCGTGCGGGCGATGCTGGATGAAACCGGCAAGCCGATTAGCACCGCCGGACCGTCGATTCCAGTCGAGATTCAGGGGTTGTCAGATGTTCCGGGTGCGGGCGATGAACTGATCGTGCTGGGCGACGAGCGCAAGGCGCGTGAAATTGCGCTGTTCCGCCAGGGCAAGTTCCGTGACACCAAGCTGGCGAAACAGCAGGCGGCGAAGCTCGAAAGCATGTTTGAAGGCGGCGTCGACGGCGTGGCGGTTCGAATTCTGCCGTTGATCATCAAGGCCGATGTGCAGGGTTCGCAGGAAGCGCTGAATCAGTCGCTGGTCAAGCTATCGACCGACGAAGTGAAGGTGCAGGTCGTGCACGCGCAGGTCGGTGGCATTACCGAGAGCGACGTCAACCTGGCGATCGCATCGAAGGCGGTGATCATCGGCTTCAACGTGCGCGCTGACCAGTCCGCGCGCAAGCTGGCCGAAAACAACGGCATCGACGTGCGCTACTACAACATCATCTACGAGGCTGTCGATGAGGTGAAGAACGCACTCGGCGGCCTGCTGGCGCCCGAGCAGCGCGAGCAGGTGCTCGGACTGGTCGAGATCCGCCAGATATTCCGTGTGCCGAAGGTCGGTGCGGTGGCGGGATGCATGGTGCTCGACGGTGTCGTGCGCAGGACGGCGCGGGCTCGGCTGCTGCGCGACAACGTCGTCATCTGGACCGGCGAGCTCGATTCGCTGAAGCGCTTCAAGGACGACGTGCGCGAAGTCAAGGCGGGCTTCGAATGCGGCCTGAGCCTGAAGGGCTACGACGACATCAAGGAGCGCGATCAGCTGGAGATCTTCGAAGTGCAGGAAGTGGCACGGACGCTTTCCTGACCGAGCGTGAGCGCAGTGAATGAAACCCGCCAGCAAACCCGGCCGCAGCCTGCGCATTGCCGATCAGATACAACGCGACGTCGCCGAGATGATCCAGCGCGAAGTCTCGGTTCAGCGCGCCGGACTGGTGACACTGACCGGCGTTGAAGTGACGCCCGACTACGCACACGCGAAGGTGTACTTCTCGACGATCGGTGCACCGGTCGAGGCGGCGCAGCAGGTGCTGAACGACAAGGCGGGCTACTTTCATTCGTTGCTGTTCAAGCGCCTATCGATTCACACGATCCCGCGGTTGTCGTTCGTGCACGATCAGTCGGTGGAGCGCGGCATCGAGATCGACCGCTTGATCGAGCAAGCGAACAAGCAGACGCTCGAATAGGAGATGCCGTGGGCAAGTCGCGCGGCGAACGCGTCAATGGCGTGCTGCTGCTCGACAAGCCGGGCGGCATGACCTCCAATTCGGCGTTGCAGACCGCGCGCCGTTTGCTGAACGCGGCGAAGGCGGGGCACACCGGCACGCTCGATCCGATGGCCACTGGCCTGCTTCCGTTGACGTTCGGTGAGGCGACCAAGTTTTCGGCCGATCTGCTCGACGCCGACAAGTCGTATCGGGCGACGCTGCAGCTCGGCGTCACGACCAGCACCGGGGACGCCGACGGCGAGCTGCTCGAGACCCGCGCGGTCAACGTTTCAGCGGCCGAAGTTGACGTGGTGCTGTCACGGTTTACCGGCAACATCGAGCAGGTGCCGCCGATGCATTCGGCACTGAAGCGTGACGGCCGGCCGCTATACGAGTTGGCGCGCGCGGGGATCGAGATCGAGCGGGCGCCGAGGCAGGTGGTGGTGCATCGGCTGGCTCTGGTTGAGCTAAGCGGCAGCCAGGCAGTGGTCGATGTGGACTGCAGCAAGGGGACCTATGTGCGAGTGCTGGCGGAAGACATCGGACGAACACTCGGCTGCGGCGCGCATCTGGCGGCACTGCGGCGGACCCGCGCCGGGCGGCTGAATGTCGACGATGCCGTGACATTGTCCGCGCTCGAAGCGATGACGCCGGAAGCGCGGCGCTCGCTTCTGCTTCCCGAGGACGAGCTGCTGGCATCGCTGGAAGCAGTGCGGCTGGATGACGCGCTTGCCGAGCGTTTTCGGCAGGGGCAGCGCTTGGCGATGGAAGCCGAGCCGCGCGGCCATCGGGTGCGCGTATATGCCGGCCTTAACGAATTACTCGGCACGGCGACCATCAACCAATGGGGCGTCGTCGAGCCGGATCGACTGATTTCGAAAGAGAAGAGCCACTGATGAAACGTCCTATCCGCAACGTCGCGATCATCGCGCACGTCGATCACGGCAAGACCACGCTGGTTGACAAGCTGCTGCGGCAGTCCGGCACCTTTCGCGAGAACCAGCAGCTGACCGAGCGCGTGATGG
>JBGTEW010000013.1:0-2359 GCA_041747615.1 Burkholderiaceae bacterium
ATCTCGGCCATCTACTCCCGCCCCTGGCCGTAGTTGTCTTCGCGGATCACACGCGGGACGATCTCGCGCGGCTCGATCGTCACCGGCTGGTAGATAACGCGCTTCTGCTCCGGGTCGTACCGCATTTCGACGTAGCCGGAAATCGGAAAGTCCTTGCGAAACGGATGACCGACGAAACCATAGTCGGTCAGGATTCGGCGCAGATCGGGGTGTCCTTCAAAAACGATCCCGTACAGATCGAATGCTTCGCGTTCGAACCAGTTGGCCCCCGCCCATACGCCCGTGACCGAGGAGACCAGTGGCAGTTCGTCGTCCGCACAGAACGAGCGCACCCGGACCCGCCAGTTGTGCTTCAGTGACAGCAGATGCATGACCACTGCGTAACGTGCACCGTCCCACGCACCCTCGCCGTATGACAGGTAATCGACGCCGCACAGATCGATCAACTGCTCGAACGCAAGCGAGTCGTCATCGCGCAGCGTGCGCGCGACCGACAGGTGATCCTCCTCTCTGACGACGATCGTCACTTCGCCAAGCGCGACGACCAGGCCTTGCAGCCTTTCACCGAGCGCCGATTTCAAGGCTTCCGAAAGTTGTTCAAGGCTCGACATCAGCGGGCGATCGTGTTCGTTCGGCGGATCTTGTTCTGCAGCTGAATGATTCCGTAGATCAGCGCTTCAGCCGTCGGCGGACAGCCCGGCACGTAGATATCAACCGGCACGATTCGGTCGCACCCGCGCACGACCGAATAGCTGTAGTGGTAATAGCCGCCACCGTTGGCGCACGAACCCATGCTGATCACCCAGCGCGGCTCCGCCATCTGGTCGTAAACCTTTCGCAACGCAGGGGCCATCTTGTTGCACAGCGTGCCGGCAACGATCATCAGATCCGACTGGCGCGGACTCGGGCGAAAGAAGATTCCAAAGCGATCCAGGTCGTAGCGCGCGGCGCCGGCATGCATCATCTCGACTGCGCAGCACGCCAGTCCGAACGTCATCGGCCAGAGGGAGCCCGTCTTCGACCAGTTCAGCACCTTGTCGACGCTGGTCGTGACAAATCCTTCGCTAAGGTGACCTTCGAGTGCCATTGCCTATTCCCAGTCCAGCGCGCCTTTTTTCCATTCATAGATGAAGCCGACGGTCAAAATGGCAAGGAAAATCATCATCGCCCAGAAGCCAACGCTCCAGGCGCCGAGGTCGCCGAGCACGACACCCCACGGAAACAGGAACGCGAGCTCGAGGTCGAAGATGATGAACAGGATCGCCACCAGGTAATACCGCACGTCGAACTTCATGCGCGCGTCCTCGAACGCTTCGAAGCCGCACTCGTACGGAGATATCTTTTCCGGATCGGGGTTGCGGGGACCAAGCAGTGCACCGAGCAACATCGGCGCCGCACCGATCGCGAGGCCGACCAGGATGAACAGCAGAATCGGAAGGTAGTCGTCGAGGTTCACTGTGCGGTGCGTATCGGTGGTGCCCACGGGGAGACTCGAACTCCCACGGCTTTCGCCGCCACCCCCTCAAGATGGTGTGTCTACCAATTCCACCACGTGGGCAGTAGGAAACCGCACGATTGTAAGTGATCGGTGATCAGTGATCAGCGATCACTGATCGGTTTTGTTACTTCGGAATGCCCGCCGGCTGCGAAGGTTGGCCTCCTGAGCTCGCGGGCGGTGCGGCCGGGATGTCGGCAGGTGCCGGGGGGCTTCCCTGCGGAATCTGCCCGCTTGGCGCAGGGATGTCCTTCGGCGCCGATGCAGGCGCCGGTGTGGTCGTGGGTATCGTGCCCATCACACCGGCGGGCTCCTCCGCGGGCCTCTTGATTTCGCTGGCGGTGTAAGCCAGTCCGAGGGTGGCTAGGAAAAATAACGTTGCGACCACACCCGTGCTGCGCGACAGGAAGTTCGCAGAACCGGTGGCGCCGAACAGGCTGCCCGATGCGCCACCGCCGAACGCCGCGCCCATGTCGGCGCCTTTGCCTTGCTGAAGCAGCACCAGCACGATGACTGCGATCGCCGAGACGACCTGTACAACGATCAGCAATGTAGTTAACCAAGCCATTTGAAACCTTTCCTAGATAAGTCCAATGTTACTTGGGCACGGCAGCGCAGATCGCAAGGAAGTCTGCCGCGACCAGCGAGGCTCCACCGATCAGTCCACCGTCGATGTCTGGCTGCGCAAACAGCTCCGCGGCATTACCCGGCTTCACGCTGCCGCCGTACAGAATCCTTAACGTTTCAGCAGTGGATGCATCATGTTGCCGGACCCGCGCGCGCAGCACCGCGTGCACCTCGTGCGCCTGCTCCGGCGTCGCCGTACGGCCGGTACCGATGGCCCATACCGGCTCGTACGCCAGC
>JBGTEW010000014.1:0-4765 GCA_041747615.1 Burkholderiaceae bacterium
CACGCGCCTGCGGAAGCTCGGAGAGACCGTGACTGAGACGCTGGAGGTGATCCCGCGCCAGTGGAAGGTGATCCAGCACGTCCGCGAGAAGATGACGTGCCGGGATTGCGAGCGGATCAGCGAGCCGCCGGCGCCCTTCCATGTCACGCCGCGCGGCTGGGCAGGCCCGAACCTCTTAGGGATGCTGCTGTTCGAGAAGTTCGGTCAGCATCAACCGTTGAACCGTCAAGCCGAGCGCTATGCGCGCGAGCGCGTGCCGCTCGCCTTGTCGACGCTCGCCGATCAGGTCGGCGCCGGTTGTTCGGCCCTGGAGCCGCTACTGAAACGCGTCGAGGCGCACGTGCTTGGCGCCGAGCGACTGCACGGCGACGACACAACGGTGCCCGTGCTGGCGAAGGGCAAGACGCACACCGGCAGATGCTGGGTCTACGTGCGTGACGATCGGCCGTTCGGTGGGCGCGCTCCACCAGCGGCGATGTTCTATTACTCGCGCGATCGCGGCGGCGCGCATGTCGAGGCGCATCTCGCCCGCTGGTCAGGCCTGCTGCAGGCCGACGCCTACTCGGGCTACAACAAGCTGTATGCGGCTGACCGCACGCCGGGTCCAATCCTGGAAGCGGCATGTTGGGCGCATGCGCGACGGCCGTTCTTTGCGCTCGCCGATATCGAGGCCAGCGCCCGCCGAAAAGCCGAGGGCAAAGTGCCGGCGCCGATCTCGCCGCTGGCGCTGGAGATCGTGCAGCGCATGGATCGGCTGTTCGAGATCGAGCGCGGCATCAACGGCAAAAGCGTCGAGGAGCGCCGTGTCGTTCGCCAGGATCTGAGCCGACCGCTCGTCGACGAGCTGGAAGCTCGTTTGCGCGCCGAGCGGCCGAAGCTCTCACGCGGCAGCGACCTCGCCAAGGCCATGGATTATATGCTGAAGCGCTGGCCCGCCTTCACGCGCTTCCTCGAAGATGGCCGCGTCTGTCTGAGCAACAATGCGGCGGAGCGCGGCCTGAGGGGGATTGCACTCGGGCGGAAGTCGTGGCTCTTCGCCGGCTCCGATCGCGGAGGTCAGCGAGCCGCAGCCATGTACAGCCTCATCGTCACGGCCAAGATGAATGATATCGACCCGCAGGCGTGGCTCGCCGACGTGCTGGCCCGCATCGCCGAGCATCCGGCGCATCGGCTTGACGAGCTCCTGCCGTGGAACTGGCACTCTCAGCGCGCTGCCATCAACCGCGCAGCCTGACGCTGCCCACCCCTGCGGCGCTCACCGGATGCGTACGCCTCACATGCTTTGATGTCGGACAGCCAGCAACCCGCGCATGGCGATTGAACTAACTCCCTGGCCGATCACCCTGTCGTGGCCTTGCTTGCGGGATTCCCGTTCGTGCTTTGCCGATGACGAGCTTGTCCTCGTGTTCAGTCGCCTTCCTCTGAAGAAGCGACAGGCGGCATCCGCGACCTTCGATCGTGCATTTGCCTGAGCGGCCACGGACGCTCAAATTTCGACTCTGGTCCGCGAGTTCCGGTGCCAGGTCATCGTGCTGACGCCGGAGGATGGCGCCTGGACTGGTGATCCGTTCGACGCCAACCCAATGTTCGTCAGTGTATCCGAGGCTGAGGGAAAATGGCGGATCTATCGAACCCTGCCGTGAACGGCAGAGCGCTTGTCGCGATAGGCGGGCGCTTTATTGACCAGCCTCCATCAAGTGGTTCAGTTGATATGTTTAGTTTAAGGTCGGCCCTTCGATAGGCCAGCGCGGGGGCGGAGCGCCTTCAATTTGCGCAGGCGGCAGGGCGACAAGGCCGGGCACAACGACGATCCGGCACGCACGGGGGATGCCTGCAATGCAACCTGAAACTCATTTGGCTGCTGGGCCAGCTCAATCCCGCCTTCAGTACGATTGCCGACTTCCGTCGCGGCAATGGATCTGCGATTCATGACGCCGACGCTTCAGGGTGAAGTGACCTCTCCAGCGCCAGACGGATTGCGACACTGCCGCCAACCGCGGCGCGTGCTCGTCCTCGGCGCTACCGGAACCATAGGTCGCGCCGCTGTGCGCGCTCTCGTGCAGCATAGTCACCAAGTCGTATGCTTTGTGCGGCCGCGGGCCGGGGCGAGAGGGACCTTTACGCCAGAGGTCAGCGCGCGCCTGCTGGAGGGCGCGACCCTTCGATTCGGCGACGTGACGGATCCTGCATCTCTTTCGCGTGATTGCTTTCGCCGTGAGCACTTTGATGCGATGGTTTCTTGCCTAGCCTCGCGCACCGGCGCACCCAAGGATGCTTGGGCCATCGATCATAAGGCCCATGTGCATGCACTTTCAGCCGCCCGTGAGGTCGGCGTAACTCAAATGGTCCTGCTCTCCGCGATCTGCGTTCAGAAACCGCTTCTGGATTTCCAGCAAGCCAAGCTGGCTTTTGAGAATATTCTGAAAGACTCGGGTCTCACGTACTCCATCGTGAGGCCCACGGCATACTTCAAATCGCTGTCAGGACAGATTGATCGGGTGAAGCAGGGCAAGCCATTCCTGCTGTTTGGTGACGGTACGATGACGTCCTGCAAGCCGATCAGCGACGATGATCTGGGCCGCTACATCGCGGAATGCCTGCACGACAAAAGCCGCCACAATCGCGTGCTCCCGATCGGCGGCCCAGGTAACGCGATCACGCCTAGGCAGCAGGGCGAGCATCTGTTTCGCCTCCTCGGTCGCGAACCGCGGTTCAAGCACGTGCCCTTGGCATTGCTCGACACAATCGTGGCATTGCTGTCGGGGCTTGGTCGCGTGGTTCCCTCACTGGCCGAGAAAGCCGAGCTCGCACGCATTGCCCGCTACTACGCGACGGAGTCCATGCTCGTTCTGGATCCGACGACCGGGCGCTACGACGCAACTGCAACTCCTTCGGTGGGATCAGAAACCCTCTTCGACTTCTATGCTCGCCTGATCGAAGGGAAGACCTCTTTCGAGCGAGGAGATCACGCCGTTTTCTAATGGAGCGGTGGCCGTGCATTGGCGTTAGCGCCAGCCCTACACGACGAGTGTCAGTGGCGGCTATCTCAGTGGCCCCAGTGGACCTCGGTACGGAGATCTGAATGGGGCGGCTTGCGCGCGATGGAGGCGATGCGAGCGCAGAACACCCAGGCTCTGGCGGGCCCTCCTGGTAACCGCGATGTAGTTTTCTGCGCCGTGTAGGTGGTCAGGCGCAGAGGGAGCCCAAAGTGAAACAGCTCTACCGATCCTGAATCTCCGCCTGAGATCCGTTCGCTAATGTGCGAAGCATTGCCGCCTCCTTCTGAAGTTCATCAACGCGAACGTTGAGCAGGTCCCGAATGCTTACCATGCCGCAGGCGCGGTTGCCCTCTACCACCGGGATGTGACGGATCCGGTGCCCATGCATCGCCGAGGCGACTTTCGCCACGTCGTCGTCAGGTGAGCAGGTAATCACGTCCCTTGTCATGATTTCAGATACCGGCATGCTAAAAAGATCGGCTTTGTGAATGCAAAGGCTGTAGGCGACATCTCGTTCCGAGACAAATCCATCGATCGTGACGCCGTCGTCGCTCACGACCACTGCACCAATCCGCTGATCGCGCAGCAGTTTCGAAAGTGAAGCGACACTGTCAGATGGCTTGGTCGTGACAACTACCGAGCCTTTTCGCTTCAGAATATCCGACACATTCATGCGCCCACCGTCCTCGCTCGCTGTCCTCAGGGTCAGTTAAATCGTAGCGCTTGTCGGCTCGAGGCGCCAGCCTTCGCGAGATTGGCGCCCTTCGCCCACTCGTGGAGACGTAGCAGGGGGCAGATGAATCCAAATCTGGCCACCTATCGGATCCTCACGCGTACACCCAATACTCGATCGCAGTTGCGGTACTCGCGAAAGGGGCCCCGCGTGGCGACAGAAAAAGATCCCAAAGGAAAGTGTGGGCGCGTCCTGCCCCTAGCCGAGGTCGCAACGCTTACGTCGTTTCCGCGCAAGACGATCTGGATTAGACGCTACGTGGCGGAGCCCCGATCCACTATCACATTGGTTTCGCTGATGATCCGGAAACTGCCTGAGCCAACACGAGTTCAGGCCAGGCCGTCGACACGAACGTTTCGAAAATATCGGCGGGCTTCGATAGCGCTTGGTCCGCGCGATGCAGTACGTACCATTGCCGCACCACGGGCAATCCTCTCACGCGGAGCACGACAAGTTTGCCGTCGGCCAATTCGCTGAGGCAGGTGTGAGCCGAGATGAAGGCGACGCCGAGACCGGCCATCACCGACTGTTTGATCGTCTCATTGGTGCCCATCTCGATCGTTTCGACGCGCCCGTCGCGACCGATACGCGCCAGTAGACGCTCCATCAGAACCCGAGTTCCCGAGCCGACCTCGCGCGACAGGAAGCGCTCCCCGGACAGCTGGTGCGGGTCGATTGTTCGCGCTCCCGCCAGCGGATGGCCCGGCGCAGCGATCACGACGTGGGGATGATCGCCGAGCACCTTCGCCGTGAGCGGGAGGTGATCCGGCGGTCGACCCATGACCAGTACGTCGAAGTGGTTGCGCTCGAGACCGCGGATAATGTCCTCGCGGTTCCCGATCACCAGTTGAACGCTGATGTCCGGATGCAATGCCTTGAAGCGGGCGACGATCGCGGGAACGACATACTTCGCAGTGCTGACGGCGCCGAGCGTGACGGTTCCGGTGGCGCCGATGGACAGTGCCCGGCACTTTTGCTGCGCCTGATCGACGAGTAGCTCGACATCTTCCGCGAGCTTCAGGATGACGCGGCC
>JBGTEW010000015.1:0-2983 GCA_041747615.1 Burkholderiaceae bacterium
TGTGCAGGTACTCCCATTTTCCACCGGCGTGATCATGGAGCCGTTGCCGGTTGACAGGTTGATCGCGGGTTTGCCGCAGGCGATCGGTCGCCTTGCGGACAATCACTGGCTGCAGGCGGCGCAGGCGATCATGACGACCGATACGGTGGAAAAGGCCGCATCGCGCCGGGTCAGCATCGGCGGAGCTCCCGTGACCCTGTCAGGCATTGCGAAGGGAGCTGGCATGATCCGGCCGGACATGGCGACGATGCTCGGCTTTATCGCCACCGATGCCGCAATTGCGCCGGCGCTGCTGCAGCGTCTGACGCAGCAGGCGGCAGATCAGTCGTTCAACCGGATCACGATCGACGGCGATACGTCGACCAACGATACGTTTGTCGTGATCGCGACCGGTCGCGGGCCGCTGGGGATCACATCCGAGGACGATCCATCGTTCGCCGCTTTCTCCGAAGCACTGTCCGGCGTGGCGCGCGAACTGGCGCAGGCGATCGTGCGCGACGGCGAGGGAGCTACCAAATATATTGAAGTGAGGGTTGAGCAGGCCGCGACCGAAGAGGAAGCCGCGCGAGTCGGCTATGCGGTTGCCCACTCGCCCCTCGTCAAGACCGCGTTCTTTGCTTCCGATCCGAATTTGGGGCGGATACTCGCTGCGGTGGGCAATGCCGGCATCGACGACCTGGATCCTGCGCGTGTCCAGATGTATCTGGACGACGTTTGCGTCGTGCGCGACGGCGGCCGGCATCCGGGCTATCGCGAGGAAGATGGTCAGCGTGTGATGAAGAAGCCGGAGATTCTCGTGCGCTTGCAGCTGGGGCGTGGTCAGGCGGCCACCTGCGTATTGACCACCGACCTGTCGCACGACTATGTCTCCATCAACGCCGACTACCGCTCGTGACGCGCGAAACTGACCGCTCGACCTTGCGGCGGCTGGCCGGGGTGCTCGAGCGCATCGAATCACTGCTGCCTGCGCGAGCGCCGACCGAATTTGGTTCCGCCACCGCCTTCAGATGGCGCAAACGGCGCTACCTGGGAATCGAGCACGGCGAACTGCAGGCCGTGCCGCGGCCCGCGTTGATCGCGTTCGACGATCTGAAGCATGTCGATCAGCAGAAGGAAGCGATTCGCCAGAACACCGAGCGGTTCGTGCGCAGGCTGCCCGCCAATAATGTGTTGCTGACCGGCGCACGCGGAACCGGGAAATCCTCGCTGATCCGCGCCTGCCTGGGCACATTTTCCGCACATGGATTGCGGCTGATCGAAGTCGACAAGCGCGATCTGATCGACGTGGCCGATATCGTCGATCAGGTGGCTGCGCGCCCCGAGCGCTTCGTGATCTTTTGCGATGATCTGTCGTTCGACGCAAACGAGGCCGGCTACAAGGAGCTGAAGGCCGCGCTCGACGGCTCGATCGCCGGGGCGGCCGACAATGTGCTGATCTATGCGTCGTCAAACCGGCGCCATCTGATGCCGGAACTGATGCGCGACAACCTCGAGACGCGTTACGACGACCAGGGTGAGATTCATCCGACCGAAGCGGTTGAAGAGCGCGTATCGCTGTCCGAGCGCTTCGGCCTCTGGCTCTCGTTCTATCCGTTTCGCCAGGACGACTACCTGGACATCGTGGCGCACTGGCTCGCGCGGTTCGGAATTGAGCCGCACGAGACAGAAGAGGCTCGCACCGAGGCTCTGCAATTTGCATTGCAGCGTGGCTCGAGATCCGGCCGCGTTGCATTGCAGTTCGCTCGTCACTGGGCGGGCAGCAGGCAACTGGCCAGCGGCGGCCACCGACCTGGATGAGTGAGAAGCGTGCGCCGGTCGATGTCGCGGCCGGCGTGTTGATCCGCGCTGATGGCCGATTTCTGCTGGCCAGTCGGCCCGAAGGCAAGCCGTACGCGTCCTACTGGGAATTTCCCGGGGGCAAGGTCGAAGCCGGTGAGTCGGTCGCGGGCGCGCTCGCGCGCGAGTTGAACGAAGAGCTCGCGATCGATATTGGGACGCCATATCCCTGGGTTGTGCGCCTGTTCGACTATCCGCATGCGCGGGTACGTCTGCATTTCTGCCGCGTGTTTAGATGGAGCGGGCATCCGCAGGCCCGTGAGCACCAGCAGTTCGGATTCTTTTCGCCGCACGCGCTGCCGGGCGGGCCACTGCTGCCGGCGACGATTCCGGTTTTGCGCTGGCTCCAGCTTCCGGCGCTGTATGCCATCAGTGCCGCCACGCCGCTCGGCAGTCACCTGTTTCTGCAACGCCTTGAATCAGCGCTGGAGAGCGGACTACGGTTGCTGCAGTTTCGCGAGCCTTCACTGCACATCGACGAGGCGCGGCCGCTGCTTCAGCAGGTGCTCGATCGTGCACGCGCTGCCGGGGCGAGCGTGCTGGTCAGTAGCCGCCATGATTCAGCCCTCTGGCGACTGGCAGACGGAGTGCACCTGACCGCCGATGACCTTGCGAAGGCAGAAAAGCGGCCCGATTTCGAGTGGGTTGGCGCCTCCGCACATTCAAGCGCAGAGATCGAGCGGGCGGCGGCGCTAGGCGTCGATTTCGTGGTCGCAGGACCGGTGCTGCCGACCTCGACGCATCTGCAGCGTCGGCCGCTCGGGTGGATTGGCTTCGCAGACATGGTCGCCGACACCGCGGTGCCTGCGTATGCGTTGGGGGGGATGCAAGCCAGCGATCTGCAAAGCGCGATGCGACACGGCGCGCACGGCATCGCTGCGCTGTCCGCGGCTTGGAAGGCGGATCAGTGGGTGCGCCCGGATGGATTTGGATCGGTGTCGGCGATGCTTTCCGGCCCTGCGATCGAATAGCCGTCTGACGCCCAGGCTCCGAGATCGATCAACTTGCAGCGCTCGGAACAGAACGGCCGAAACCTGGACTCAGAATCCCACTCGACTTTAGTGCCGCAAGTGGGACAGCAGACGGCCGCCATGCACTAGAAAGCGCACAGCGCCAGTTCGAACGGAACGTCTCGATCGACCGAGCG
>JBGTEW010000016.1:0-4768 GCA_041747615.1 Burkholderiaceae bacterium
GCCGAAGTGCGGCACGCGCTCGCCAAGCACGGCGGAAACCTGGGAACCGACGGCTCGGTTGCATTCAATTTCAAGCACTGCGGACAGTTGCTGTTCGCGCCGGGGACTTCGGAAGAGCAGGTGATGGATGCCGCGCTCGACGCCGGGGCTGAAGACGTGATTGCCAATGACGACGGCACGGTCGAAGTCATCTCGGCGCCGAGCGATTTCGAGAAAGTCCGTGCGGCACTCGAGCAGGTCGGGTTGAAGCCCGACGTTGCCGAAATCACGATGAAGCCGCTGTCTGAAACGGCACTGACCGGCGAGGACGCCGAGAAGATGCAGAAGCTGCTCGACACGCTCGACGACCTCGACGATGTGCAGCAGGTGTATACGACCGCGATGGTGATTGGTGATCAGTGATCAGGTGATCAGTAAAAAGAGTCGAGCCGCCACTTCGACTCATCGAGATCTGCTGGCCTGGCAGGAAGCAATGCAGGTTGCGCGCCTCGTCTACGCAGCGACAGAGTCGTTTCCGCGCAGTGAACAGTTTGGCTTAACGCTGCAACTGCGCAGGGCCGCCGTTTCCGTAGCCAGCAATATCGCGGAAGGCGCCGCCCGCAGTTCAAGCAAAGAGTTCAGCCAGTTTCTAAGTGTCGCACTCGGCTCCCTTGCCGAACTCGATACTCAGATCGAACTGGCCAAGTCGTTGAGTTGGTTGACAGCGCCAGAGGCACTGACAGATCAGCGCGTGTCGGTCGCCAAGCTCACTACAAAGTTGCGCTCTGCAATAGCACGCCGAATCAGCAACCGATCACCGAACACCGATCACCGATCACCATGAAGCTGCTTGTCATCGGCGGCGGCGGCCGCGAGCATGCGCTTGCATGGAAGCTTGCACAGTCGCCGCGTATTCAGAGTGTTTACGTCGCGCCGGGCAACGGTGGCACTGCCAGCGACAGGCGGTTATGCAACGTGCCCCATATCGACAATCAGGCGCTGGCGGATTTCGCGCAGAGCGAGGGCCTTGCCTTTACCGTCGTTGGACCCGAAGTGTCGCTCGCATCTGGCGTCGTGGATGTCTTTCGCGCACGCGGTCTGCCGATCTTCGGACCGACGCGGGCGGCAGCACAGCTCGAGAGCTCCAAGGATTTTGCAAAGGCGTTCATGACGCGCCATCGCATCCCGACAGCGCAGTATCAGACCTTCACCGATGCTGCAGCCGCTCGCGCCTATGCGAGCAAGCGCGGAGCGCCGATCGTCGTCAAGGCCGACGGTCTGGCGGCAGGCAAGGGGGTTGTCGTCGCGAAGACGATCGAGGAAGCCCACGCAGCGATCGACTCGATGCTGCTCGACGGTAGACCGGCGGCCCTCGGCGCGAAAGTCGTGATCGAGGAGTTTCTCGAGGGGGAAGAGGGCAGTTTCATCGTGATGTCCGACGGGAAGAACGCCCTTGCTCTTGCTGCGAGCCAGGATCACAAGCGCCTTCTCGATGGCGACCAGGGCCCGAACACCGGCGGCATGGGCACGTATTCGCCGGCGCCGATCGTGACGCCCGCGGTGCATGCGCGCGCGCTGCGCGAAGTGATCATGCCCGCGATAAACGGAATGGCCGCCGAAGGCCATCCGTTTACGGGTTTCCTGTACGCCGGCCTGATGATCGATAGCGCTGGCGACGTGAAAACGGTCGAGTTCAACAGCCGACTCGGCGATCCGGAGGCGCAGGTCATCCTGCCGCGGCTCAAGTCGGACCTGGTGCCGCTGATTGCCGCCGCGATCGATGGCCGGCTCGGCCAGGTCGAGGCAGAGTGGGATCGCCGCGCTGCACTCTGTGTGGTGATCGCAGCAGCGGGTTATCCCGACAACCCGCGCAAGGGCGATCCGATCACCTCGTTGCCGGCCGAAACCACCGACTGCATCACTTTCCACGCGGGCACAGCGCTGAAGGACCAACAACTGGTTACCAGCGGCGGCCGCGTGCTATGCGTTACCGCGCTGGGCGAAACAGTGCGTGCAGCGCAGAAGCGCGCATACGACGCCGTCGATGAAGTCGCCTTCGACGGCATGCAGTTCAGACGCGATATCGGGTATCGAGCATTGAAGAACAAAACTTAGGAATACAGATGGACGCGCAGTACACCGCAGAACGGCACATCGCGCTCAAACGTGTTTCGGCCATTGCGCCGTCACCGGACGGCGGCTGGGTGGCAGTGGCGGTGCAGCGGCTCGACCGTGAAGGCGTCAAGTATGTGTCGGACATCTGGAAGGTTCCGACCGACGGCAGCGAAGCGACGCAGCTGACGCGCGGCGATACCAAGGACACGGCCCCGTCGTTTCGACACGACGGCTCGCTGGCGTTCCTGTCCAATCGGCAACCGAACGAAGTCAAGCCGGACGAAGATGCCGAAAAGCGCACGCAGGTCTGGCTGCTGCCATCCGGCGGCGGTGAGCCTCAGCAGCTGACCGATGAACCGCTCGGCGTCGATGGCTTCAAGTTCGCCAGGAAGGCAGATCGGCTGGTCGTGCTGGCGTCGGTTCTCGCAGGCGTGGAAGCCGACATGCAGCGCGAGACCGCCAAGGACCGCGAGAAGAATGGATCGAGCGCGCGGCACTTTCGCAGCCAGCCGGTACGTCACTGGGATCATTGGCTGCACGAGAATGAAAACATGGCGAATACGCACTTGATTTCGTATTCGTCCGACGGCAGGAATCGCTCTGACATGACGCCGGATGCCCGGCGAGAGATGGCGGTCGAACCCGGGTTCGACATCTCGCCCGACGGGCTTCAGGTTGCCGTCACCTGGCAAAGCCCGGGTGTCGACCGCGAAACCGACACTTCGATTGCGCTGATCGATACCGACTCGCGAAGCATCCGCATAGTCGGCGCCGCAGTCAACACGAACAATGACTCGCCACGCTATGAGCCCGATGGCAAAGCGCTCGCGGTGATCCGCGCCACACGCTCGCCGACGACCGTAGTCCGGCCGACGCTGACCCTGATCGATGTCGCCGACGGCTCGTTGCGCGAGCTGGCGAAAGACTTTGATGCGTGGCCGGATATCGGCGACTGGACACTCGATGGCCGGCAGATCGTCTTTAGCGCCGATCTGAATGGTCATGTTCCCGTGTTCACAATCGATATCGGCAGCGGCAATGTCAGGCGCGTCACTGCCGCGCGCGAAGGCGGCGCGCATAGCGAGCTCCGCGTGCTGGCCGACGGCCGCATTGCAGGCATCCGCTCGACGTTCCTGGAGCCGCCCGAGGCATTCGTCGTGGCCCGCGAGCCCGACTCGCCGCCGCAGACGCTCGCGCGTTTATCCGGCTTTGAGTATCCGGAGTGGGCCGAGGTTGAAAGCCTGACAGCCCGGTCGACCGACGGTGCGGACGTGCAGTACTTCGTCACCCGGCCTGCAGAAGCGAAAGGCAAGCTGCCGGCATTGCTCTGGATTCACGGCGGCCCGATCGGCATGACGGCCGACGCCTGGCACTGGCGCTGGAACCCGCTGCTTGCGGTGGCGCAGGGCTATGTCGTCGTTCAGCCGAACCCGCGCGGCTCGACCGGCTTCGGCCAGCCGTTCGTGCAAGGAATCTGGGGCAACGTGTGGGGCGACCAGTGCTACAAGGACTTAATGGCTGTCACCGATGCAATCAGCAAGCGCGCCGATGTCGACGCCGATCGCATGATGGCGATGGGTGGCAGCTTCGGCGGCTACATGACGAACTGGATCGGCACGCAGACGCAGCGCTTCAAGTGTCTTATCACGCACGCCTGCGTGACGACGATGGCGCAGTTCACCGGCACGACCGATCATCCGGCATGGTGGTACCTGGAAATGGGCGGCGAGGATCCCTACGCAGACCCGGCAGCGTATGACCGCTATGCGCCGATCCGGCATATCAAGCAATGGAAGACGCCGGCTTTGATCATTCATGGCGAAAAGGACTATCGCTGCCCGATCGGCGAAGGCCTGAACCTGTTCGAAGCGCTGCAGTACCACGGCGTGCCTTCCGAGATGCTGGTCTTTCCGGATGAGAACCACTGGATCATGAAGCCGCGCAATATCGTCGCCTGGTACGACACGGTGCTCGGCTTCATCAAGCGCCATTTGTCGTGAGCGCCGAGTTCATCGATAGTCAGTCAGTCCGCGAGTATCTGCTCGGTTTGCAGCAACACATTGTCGATGAGTTCGAACAACTCGACGGCAAGCCGTTCGGTCACGATGTCTGGGAAAAGCCGGATGACGCGTTACTCGCGGGCGGCGGCCTGACGCGCATCATCGAAAACGGAAATCTGCTCGAACGCGGCGGTGTCGGTTTCTCGCATGTGATCGGAAAGTCGCTGCCGCCATCGGCCAGCGCGCAGCGGCCCGGGCTCGCCGGGCGCAGCTTTGAGGCGCTCGGAGTTTCGCTGGTGTTTCATCCGCTCAACCCGTATGTGCCGACGGTGCACATGAACGTGCGCTTCTTCATTGCCAAGACCAGGGACCAGCCGGATATCTGGTGGTTCGGCGGCGGTATGGATCTCACGCCCTATTACGGCTTCGAGGACGACGCGCGCCACTTTCACGCCGCCTGCAGGCGCGCGCTCGAACCATTCGGCATTGAAAAGTACCCTCACTTCAAGAAGTGGTGCGACGAGTACTTCTATCTGAAGCATCGCAACGAGCCGCGCGGCATCGGCGGCGTGTTCTTCGACGACTTCCACGAACCCGGGTTTGCGGACAGCTTTGCGATGCAGCGCGCAGTCGGCGATGCGTTTCTCGACGCCTACGTGCCGCTGGTCGAGCGT
>JBGTEW010000017.1:0-7320 GCA_041747615.1 Burkholderiaceae bacterium
GCTGCTGCCACGCGGCCAGCTCGAGCTGCGCGTCAATGATGACCTGCCCGACCCGACGCAACGCATCGTCGCGTGTTGCGAGTTCGGCCGTATTTCGACGCTGGCTGCGGCAACGCTGCGCGAGCTGGGCTACCAGCGCGCGGTGGCACTGGATGGCGGGGTGAAAGCCTGGCGCGAAGCGGGCCATCCGCTCAAGTCAGGGTCGGAGCCATGAACCTGACCGAGCCCGCCAAAGTTTGGCCGGCCTGAGCTCTGTCTGAAAGAGGTATCAAGTGGCCATCGGAAAGTTTCGCTGCATCGTTATGAACGTTACCGACTTGGAACGGGGGGAACGTTTCTGGACGGCAGTGACTGGCCTCCCGGTCCGTTTCAGTGCGGTCGGATATCCGACGCGTTTCTCGCGGCTTGGCGATATTGCGTCGCATTCGATCCTGCTCCAGCTAGTTCCGGAAGGTAATCCGCCTCCTACCAATAATGCCCACTTAGATCTAACCGTCGACGATGTTGACGTGGCCGTACAGCAAGCGGCGGCATTGGGTGCAACCCTATTTCGAAAGAAAGGGACGTACCCGCTGGGCTCGCCAAGCCCGTATCTCGAATGGGCCGTCATGAGGGACCCCTTCGGAAACGCCTTTTGCCTTATCAAAGATTTGGCCTAACGAGGCCTTATCGACGCCATCGTCAACGGGTACCGGGAAGAGCACTATTGTCATACTGGCGGCCGTGTGTGTTGTTAGCGCGTCTTTCCTTGCGACTGGCGCAGAGGAGTGAAAGCAATCTGCATCGGTGTGCGCGTCAACTTCGTCTTCAATCCATGAAGAACGATTCGTGTCCATCGGCGGCATCGAGCAATGGATCACGATCAAGGGTGCGAGCTGTGCGAATCCGGTGATTCTCTTCCTGCACGGCGGACCCGGAAATACTCTGAGTCCTTATGCAGACTCGATCTATGGCGCATGGGAGAAGGACTTCACGCTTGTGCAATGGGACCAGCGCGGCGCAGGAAGAACCTACGGCCGCAACCCGCCGCCCATCGAGTCAACGCTGACGATCGAGGGTATGGCGGAAGATGGAATGAGCTCGCCACATACCTCACGCAACATCTTGGCAAGAGGAAGATCATTCTGCTGGCCGGGTCGTGGGGCTCAATTCTTAGCGTCCATATGGCCAAGTCCCGACCTGATCTTTTTCATGCCTATGTCGGCGTCGCACAGATCGTTGGCTATCGCGAGAATCAGGCGGCCAGCTATGCGAGGACGATTTGCATTGGCAGCGCAGCAACTGATCAGAGAACTGTCTCGGCACTAGAAGCACTCGGTCCACCGATCTGGGCAAATCCGCGCAGCTCCGGAACCTTGCGACACGCAATCAGGGGCTATGAGGCGAAGACGTGTACGCCCGCGCCGGAATCATGTGGCTGCGATTGCCTAATTACGACACGCCGAAGATGCGTGCGGACTATTCGGAAGGCGAGGATTTCTCCTACCTGCAATTCGTCGGCCTCGGGGGCGATGGCATGTTCTCGAAGGTTGACTTGCCGAGGCTCGGCACCGTTTTCGAGATTCCAGTGTTCATCGTTCAGGGATCAGAAGACCTTCTAACGATCCCCGATGTAGCGAAGCAATATTTCGACAGGATTGTGGCTCCTCAAAAGGAGTACATCGTGGTTGCAAATGCCGGACATGATCCGAATTGCGATGATTGATGCCCAGTACAAAGTCATGAGAGAACGTGTGCTGCCTTTAACGAAATGAGTGCCAGCAAGTTCGCCTCCGTGCAATGAAAGTACTTGTCGTTGCTCCTTAAGCCGCGTGAAAGGTTATGACTCATCTACACCACAACCGCGCGGCCTGGAACACGGGATCCGTTGGAGGGGGAGTCTGGTCCACTCCAGTGGACTCTTCGGCGGTGGCACGCGCAAGGGCCGGTCAGTGGGACGTCATCCTGACGCCGAGATTGCCGGTTCCGCGCGAGTGGTTCGGCGATGTTCGAGGGAAGAACATTCTTTGCCTTGCCTCGGGCGGTGGACAGCAGGTTCCAATTTTCGCTGCCGCGGGGGCCCACGTCGTCAGTTTTGATCTTTCCGACGAGCAACTCGCCAAGGACCGCATGGTCGCGGATCGCGAGGGGCTGAGCGTTCGCTGCATCCAGGGCGACATGGCCGACCTGTCTTGTCTCGCGAACCAGTCCTTCGATCTGGTGTTTAATCCGGCGTCCAATGTGTTCGTGCCGGATCTGGCGCCGGTGTGGCAGGGCTGCTACCGCGTGCTTCGCCCGGGCGGTCACCTTCTCGCTGGCTTCATGAACCCGACGGTCTTCATGTTCGACCACGAAGAGGCGGACAGGACCAGCGAACTGAAGGTCAAGTACTCGTTACCGTACTCAGACGTCTCGAGTCTCCCTCCGTCAGAGCTGCAACGCAAGCTGGACGACCAGCAGCCGATGGAGTTCAGTCATTCACTCGAGACACAGATCGGTGGTCAGATCGAAGCCGGCTTCCATATCGTTGGCTTGTACGAAGATCACTGGTTCGATCAAACATGGTTGTTCAGCAACCATTCTCCAGTTTGCATTGCGACGCGTGCGTTGAGGCCCAGATGACGCAGCGCCCATTTCGTTGAGGAGTTAATCCGTGCTGGAGCTTCGCCCTACTTGCGAACACTGCAACAAGCCGCTGCCTCCTGCATCGATCGAGGCGAACGCATATGATCCAACAGGCAGGCATCAATCGAGGCCGTGCCGCCGATCGAGAGTCGTCTCAAAGGCCTTGAATACCGTCAGGAGGCATCACATGACAACTTACATTGCCCTCACGAGTTTCACGGATCAAGGCGTTCGTAGCGTCAAGGAGACCGCCAAGCGGGCCGACGCGGTCAAGGATCTGGCGAAGAAGTTCGGGGTTACCGTGAAGGAGTTTTACTGGACGCTGGGAACCGTCGATGTGGTGGGAATATTCGACGCACCCGATGATGCGTCGATGACTGCGCTTGCAATGGCCGTCGGCGGCGGCGGTAACGTCCGGACGCAGACGATGCGGGCTTTCTCGCGAGAAGAAATCAATGGCGTTCTCGCCAAGCTAACTTAGCGCGTCCAGCAGTTCACACAACGCGGCAAGGGCCGTCATGTCTGGAGATCAGAACGTCGTGGTGTCGGTGCAGCGCAAAGATAATTGGGCGGCCGGCGATCTGTATGAGCCCTATGTCGGTCGGTGGAGCCGGCTCGTCGCCAGAGACTTTCTGCGGTGGCTGGATCTGCCGACCAACCTCGATTGGCTCGATGTCGGATGCGGAACCGGCGCACTGACGCAAACCATCTTGCAGCAGATGCAACCGCAGAGCGTCACCGGGATTGATCCGTCGGCCGGATTTATTGACTATGCAAACGCGCATGTCAGCGACCCGAGAGTGAGATTCGAAGTGGGTGACGCTCAGTCGCTTCCGATGGAAGCGGGGCGATTTGATGTGGCAGTTTCCGGCCTGGTTCTCAACTTCGTTCCGCAGCCATCGCTGGCAGCGCAGGAGATGACGCGCGCCGTACGTTCCGGCGGCCTGGTCGCTGCGTACGTCTGGGACTACAGCGGCAAGATGGAGATGATGCGTTACTTCTGGGACGCGACCATCGCGCTGGATCCAAGCGCTTCCAAGCTCGTTGAAGCGACGCGTTTTCCGATGTGCCAGCCGCCTGCGCTGATCGGGCTGTTTGAAGACGCCGGACTGCAGGAGGTGCAGACTCAGATGATCGATACGCCGACCACGTTTCGGAACTTCGACGATTACTGGAACCCTTTTCTGGGTGGCCAGGGACCAGCGCCGGCCTATGCAATGTCGCTCAGCGAGGAGCACCGCAACACCTTGCGCGATCGAATTCGCGAAACGCTACCGATCGCCAGCGACGGCTCGATTTCGATGATCGCGCGAGCATGGGCGGTTCGCGGCCGCGCGAGGGAGTAGGAGCACTTGCTTATAAGAACCGGAGACATCGATGAACGAAGAAACATTCAATCTGAGTATTCGCAAGTTTCTGAAGATGGTCGGCGTCAATTCGCAGCGTGAGATCGAACAAGCGGTGGCGAAAGCGAATGAAAATGGCGCGATCGCGGGGTCGGAGACATTTCCGGCAAGGATGACGCTCGAAGTTGCCGGCCTGAAGTTGAAGGTCAGTTTCGACGGCGAGATAGCACTCCAGTGAGCGGCTGAGCGATGGAACTCGGCATGATCGGGCTCGGACGCATGGGCGCCAACATGGCAGAGCGCCTGGTGCGTGGCGGCCATCGCGTCGCCGGCTTCGATCACAAGCCGGAAGCACGCGCCCACGTCGAGCAATTCGGCGCGGCATCCGCCACCGCGCTCAATGCATTGGTGGCAATGCTCGCGCCGCCGCGGACGCTGTGGCTGATGGTGCCAGCGGGTGCTGCCACCGAATCGACGGTCACCGCGCTGCTGCCCCTGCTCGCGGCCGGAGACACCGTGATCGACGGCGGCAATTCCAACTACAAGGACACGCAGCGGCGCGCGCAGATGCTGGCCGAAAGGCAGATGCACTACGTCGACTGCGGAACCAGCGGCGGCGTGTGGGGACTTGCCGAGGGATACAGCCTGATGATCGGCGGTGATCCCGACGCGGTCGAGCGGCTGCGACCGATCTTCGAGACGCTGGCGCCGGCCCCCGATCGGGGCTGGGGTCGCGTCGGCCCGGTCGGTGCCAGACACTTCACCAAGATGGTTCATAACGGCATCGAGTACGGGCTGATGCAGGCCTATTCCGAAGGCTTCTCGATCATGCAGCACAAGCAGGAACTTGCACTCGATCTGCACCAGGTGGCCGAGATCTGGCGACATGGCAGCGTCGTGCGCTCGTGGCTGCTCAATCTGACCTCGCTCGCATTGAAATACAACCCGGCTCTGCACGGTATCGCGCCGTACGTGGCCGATTCCGGCGAAGGCCGCTGGACCGTCGCCGAAGCCATTGACCTGGATGTTCCGGCGCCGGTGATCACGTTGTCGCTGCTCGCGCGCCTGGCGTCACGCGATCCGGATTCGTTTTCCGACAAGCTGCTGGCGGCAATGCGCAATCAGTTCGGCGGACACGAGATCAAGAAGGGATGAATGCCGGCAGTGTGCGCTGGCTCGGAGTCGCTGGCGCCGAAGAGTTGCGGAGCATCGCGTGCCGACGCATCCTCGACGCCGCCGCGCACGCGATAACGGCGCGCGGTCAATTCCTTATCGTGCTGGCGGGCGGCGAGACGCCGCGTGGCGTCTATCGCATGCTGCGCGATGCCAAGGCGCAGTGGCCCCGCTGGCATATCTACTTCGGCGACGAGCGCTGCGTGGCGGCCGCTGATGAGCAGCGCAACAGCAGCATGGCGGCGCGCGAGTGGCTCGACCACGTCGCGATCCCGCGGTATCAAATCCACGCGATTCCTGCGGAGCTCGGCGCCCTCGCTGGCGCCAAGGATTACGCAAACACGCTGCGCACCGTCGGCGACTTCGATCTGGTGCTGCTCGGTCTTGGTGGGGACGGCCACACGGCGAGCCTGTTTCCCGGACACGATTGGGGACTCGAGTCCAACGCCCCCGATGTTCTCGCGGTCTTCGATGCACCAAAGGCGCCACCGGAGCGCGTATCGCTCAGCGTGGCGCGGCTCAACCGAGCCCGCGAAGTGCTTTTCCTGATCGCCGGCGAGTCCAAGGGTGAAGCGGTGATGCGATGGCGCGCGGGAAAGCCGTTGCCTGCTGCCGCCATTCAACCCGCAGCCGGCGTCGATGTGATCGTCGAGTCCGAGCTACTGGAGATGGGTTCGACCGTCAGCGGGACGTGACTTCCGCAGAAATGTGCTGGCGGACGACGGCGTCGAAGCTTTCGTCAACGGGAAAGCCGAGCGCGAGCGCGAGCGTCGTGTCCCACGCTCCGGGCCACGTCGCCACGATCCGCTCCACTCGCTGATCCTTTTCCCATTGGATGCGATCCGCCACTTCCGAGCCCGCCACGCGCCGCAGCGATTCGACCATCTCGCCGACGGTGACTGAGAGCCCGGGCAGATTGATGATCCGATTCGATCCAAGGTCGTCTGCACCGACATCGTGACCGCGCATCAGCGCCTCGATGGCAGTAGCCGGCGACAGCAGCCACACTCGCGTGGCGGCATCGACCGGACAGACTGACGTTTCGCCGTTCAACGGTTCACGAATGATGCCGCTGGCGAACGAGGACGCGGCGGCATTGGGGCGCCCCGGCCGCACGCTGATCGTCGGCAAGCGCAACACGCGGCCGTCGAGAAATCCTCTGCGCGAGTAGTCGTTGATCATCAGCTCGACCACGGCCTTCTGCATGCCGTACGACGATTGCGGAGCAACCGCGGTCGTGTCGAGCACGGTCGCCGGCAATTTTCCCCCGTACACCGCTACCGAGCTCGCGAAAACGACTTTCGGCCGATGACCGAGGGTGCGGCAGAGATCGAGCAGCCGCCGTGATGCATCGATGTTGATCCGCATCCCGAGATCGAAATCGGCTTCCGCCTGGCCACTGACGACCGCGGCCAGATGGAAGATCGAAACCGTGTCCGCATCGATCGCGCGCGCCAACAGATCGGGGTCGGCAACGTCGCCGGTGATCTGTCGGACACGATGGTCTGCCGGCGTTTCGTTCGCCACTTGATCGACCAGCACGATCTCGCTGATCGGCTGTTCGCTGCCATCGCCGGCTGCAAGCGAGCCTCGCTGCAACAACCGTTGCGCCAGACGGCGTCCGAGAAATCCAGCGCCGCCGGTGATCACGACCTTCATTGATCGGCCGCCGGGCAAAGCGTGCGCATCCAGCGCAATCCCTCTTCGGTGCCCGCACGCGGCCGGTATTCGCAACCCACCCAACCCGCGTATCCCGACTGATCCAGCATCCGCAGCAGATAGCCGAAATCGACTTCGCCCTCATCGGGTTCGTGACGGTCCGGAACGCCGGCGATCTGGACATGGCCGATGTGGTCGAAGTACTTCTTAAAGGTCATTGCGAGGTCACCCTCAACGATTTGCGCGTGATAAAAATCCATTTGAATCTTCAGATTAGGTTCGCCGACTTGCTCGCGGATCCCGTGCGCGTCGGCCTGCGTGTTCAAAAAATATCCCGGAATGTCGCGCGTATTGATCGCTTCGATCAGCAGCGTACGACCGCTTCTCGCCAGCTCCCGCGCAGCGTACTTAAGATTCTCGACGTACACGGCGCGGTGCGCAGTTCGATCGCCCCCCGGCACTACAACGCCCGCCATGGCGTGCAGCGTCGGCGTGTCGGTCGCCTCGGCGTATTCCAACGCGCGCGCGACGGCCGCGC
>JBGTEW010000018.1:0-4309 GCA_041747615.1 Burkholderiaceae bacterium
AAGAGCCACTGATGAAACGTCCTATCCGCAACGTCGCGATCATCGCGCACGTCGATCACGGCAAGACCACGCTGGTTGACAAGCTGCTGCGGCAGTCCGGCACCTTTCGCGAGAACCAGCAGCTGACCGAGCGCGTGATGGACAGCAACGACCTCGAGCGCGAGCGCGGCATCACGATCCTCGCCAAGAACTGCGCGGTCGACTACGAAGGCACGCATATCAACATCGTCGATACGCCCGGGCATGCGGACTTCGGCGGCGAAGTCGAGCGTGTGCTGTCGATGGTGGATGGTGTGCTGCTGCTGGTCGATGCGGTCGAGGGGCCGATGCCGCAGACGCGCTTCGTCACCCGCAAGGCGCTGGCGCAGGGGCTCAAGCCGATCGTCGTCGTCAACAAGATCGATCGGCCGGGCGCGCGGCCGGACTGGGTCGTCAATCACACGTTCGATCTGTTCGACAAGCTCGGGGCTGCTGAGGAGCAGCTCGATTTTCCGGTGATCTACGCATCGGCGCTGCATGGATATGCAGGGACGTCGCCCGACGTGCGCAGCGGCGACCTGAAGCCGCTGTTCGAAGCGATCCTCGCGCACGTTCGGGTGCGCGACGACGACCCCGCCAAGCCACTGCAACTGCAGATCTGTTCGCTGGACTACTCGAGCTATGTCGGCAAGATCGGTATCGGCCGCATTAGTCGTGGACGGTTGCGCGCCGGCCAGGAAGTGCTCGTGATGCATGGTCCAGAAGGGGCGCAGAACGCGCCGACCACCAAAGGCCGCATCAACCAGGTGCTGACGTTCAGGGGGCTCGAGCGGCAGGTGGTCGAGGAAGCGATTGCCGGCGACATCGTGCTCGTTAACGGCCTCGACGACATCGGCATCGGTTGCACGCTGACACCGGTTGAATTTCCGGATGCATTGCCGCTACTGAGAGTCGACGAGCCGACATTGATGATGAATTTTCAGGTCAACACGTCGCCGCTGGCCGGCCGTGAAGGCAAGTACGTCACCAGCAGGCAGTTGCGCGAGCGGCTGCAGCGCGAGCTCAAGTCCAACGTTGCAATGCGAATGCGCGAGACCGACGACGAACAGGTGTTCGAGGTTGCCGGCCGTGGCGAACTGCATCTGACGATCCTGCTGGAGAACATGCGGCGCGAAGGGTACGAAATGGCGGTATCGCGGCCGCGCGTGCTGTTCAAGGAGGTGAACGGCGAGCGACTGGAGCCGTATGAAATGCTGAGCGTCGATGTCGAGGACCAGAACCAGGGCGCGATCATGGAAGAGCTCGGCCGGCGCAAAGGCGATTTGCAGGACATGCAGCCCGACGGCCGGGGAAGGGTTCGCCTCGAGTACCGGATTCCCGCGCGCGGCCTGATCGGCTTCCAGGGCGAGTTCATGACGCTGACGCGCGGTACCGGCCTGATGAGCCACGTGTTCGATGACTATGGACCGGTTCGGACCGGCGAGGTCGGCGAGCGCCGCAACGGGGTATTGATCAGCCAGGACGAGGGCGAAGCCGTCGCTTACGCACTCTGGAAACTGCAGGAGCGCGGACGCATGTTCGTCAGTCCCGGCGACAAACTGTACGAAGGCATGATCATCGGCATCAACTCGCGCGACAACGATCTGGTCGTCAATCCGGTGCGCGAGAAAAAGCTGACCAACGTGCGCGCATCGGGCAAGGACGAGCATATCGACCTGGAGCCGCCGATCGCGCTAACTCTCGAATCCGCGGTCGAATTTATTGCCGACGATGAGCTGGTCGAGATCACGCCGCAAAGTATTCGTCTGCGCAAGCGGTATCTGAAAGAGCACGAGCGCAAACGCGCGCAGCGCGAAGCTGCATAGCAGCGTCGCGCTTGAGCGCGTTTTCCAGGCTCCCTCCCCGGCGCTCCCTCCAAGAGGGAGGGCGCATTGCTGCTGAATGAACTGGTTGCTGCTCCGGCGCGATCTCAGCCGAAGTCTTGACATTGATCGGTCACTGAACGGGAACGGTAAATGCTTGCCGGTCGCGAAGAGAGTTCGTTGAAGAATTTGCGGAAGGAAAGCACCGACAGCGTGACACTGCCCGCGGCGTAGCTGGAGTCAGTTGCTACCATCAGCAACAGCATGAGTAACTTGCGTAGCCGGACGTCGACTGCGCCCCTGGCTACTTCGAACATTGACAATGAGGATATCGATGCAATTTCCAAGAGCGGTTCACCTGTCAACGCTGGCGCTCGCAGCGATCTGGCTGGGCGTGGCGACTTTCGGCGCTGAAGCGCAAGCGACGCAGCACGCTACGCCATCACAGGCAGCGGCTCCGGCGAAACCGCTGCGCGCGCCCGATGTCGTTTACGTCCCGACACCCCCCGAAGTAGTCGACGCGATGCTGAAGGTAGCGAAGGTGCAGAAGGGCGACGTGCTTTATGACCTCGGTTCCGGTGATGGGCGCATCCCGATCATGGCAGCGCAGAAGTACAACGTGACGCGCGCCACCGGGATCGAGATCAATCCGGATCGCATCAAGGAAGCACAGGAGAATCTGAAGGCGGCCCGTCTCGGCGATCGCGTGCGCTTTCGCAATGAAGATTTGTTCGAGGCGGATTTTTCAGAGGCCACGGTGGTGACGCTGTACCTGCTGCCGGCGCTGAATGTGAAGTTGCTGCCGAAACTGCTGCGTGATTTGAAGCCGGGTACGCGCATCGTCTCGCATGCGTTCGACATGGGCAGCTGGCTGCCGGAGCAGACGCTCGAAGTCGGCGGCCGCTCGGTGTACTTCTGGACCATTCCGGCGAAAGGTACGCCGGCGTACGCGGCTGCCACCGCGGCAGCCAGCGGCAACTCGGCCAAGCCGTAGCGCGGTATCGTCGATCTCGTTGCACAACGCCGCCATGTCGATCACAAACACACCCGCGCTTCAGTGGCAGGGCATCGATATCAAGGCGGCGCTGCTGGCGGGAATCATTGCCGGCATCGTCGACGAAGCACTGCTGGTGGCAGGGCTCGTGTTGCAGGGCGCGGGTTTCTGGACGGCATCACGCATGACCGCAGCGATTGTCATGGGTGCGGGTGTGCTGCCGCCGCCCGCGACTTTCGATCCGGCCGTCATCGTCGTCGCCACGCTCGTGCATTTCGGGCTGTCGATTGTTTACGCGTTGATGATCGCCTGGTTGGTGCGCAACTCCGGGTGGAATGCCGGTTTGATGATCGGCGTGGCCGCCGGTTTTGCCATTTACGTTTTTAACTTCTATCTGGTTGCGCCGCTGGTGTTTCCCTGGTGGATCGAGATGCGCGGGCTGGTGCCGACGCTGATTCATCCGGTGTTCGGACTGACCGCGGCCGCTGCTTACCTCTGGTTAAGAAAGCCGCCGTCAGGCAAGCGAGGCAGCTAGCGTACTGCGTTGCGCATCCATCTCATGCGCCGGTGTCTTCTGGAGTGGGGCCATCCCGAAGCCGCCCGTCAAAGGTCAACCTTGGCGTGCTGCTTCTGATCTTCCTTCGGCGTCTGTCCCTTGACGTATGCCTTTGCCGCTTCGTAGACGAACTTAAGTCCCTGCGCGCCGGCGTTGTCCCAATACTCGGCATCCTGCGCGGTGAACTTGATCATCGCAATCGAGGGATCTTCCTTGCCCTTTGGGAACCATATTTTCCAGTCTTCCTTGTACAGCCGTTCGATCAATGTGCGATCGCGCACCACCTCTGCATGACCCGACACCGTGGCGTATTGGTTCGAGCTCTGAAATGTCAGCGTGATGTTTGAATTTGCGCCGATCTCGGCGACTTTGGGCGAATCCACGCTGGTGACGAAATAGGCATCGGCATCCGCTTGCAGCTCGGCCACGGCCATCGGGCGAGCGTGCATATGGCCGCCGGCGGATTTCGTCACCAGCATTGCAGTGTCAAAGTCCTTGAGGAAGTCGTATAGATGCTTGCGGCGTTCCATGGTTGGGTCTTTCGTTGAATCGGTTCTTAATGGAGTTGCCTGTGAGGCTGAAGCAAGAACGGTGCCGAAACTGCAAACTCCTGAACCCTCGCTTCAGAGTTATAGTCGCGGCGCGTCAGGTGCCCGAAGCCGCAGATCTTTAGAGCAGCTTGGGTGAAACGGGAAGCCGGTGAGGTGCGAAGTACCAGCACCAAGTCCGGCACTGCCCCCGCAACGGTAAGTCGGTAAAGCGAGTCGCTGCACCAGAACCACTGCGTCGAGAGGCGCGGGAAGGTGCGATTCGAGAGCGTGTCTTTTTCTTGGCACGCTGCCGACGAGTCCGGAGACCGGCCTGGCGGGCGAGCCGCTGCATCGTGCGGCGGCTTCAGCAGCGCGTCGCGGCGGGCGA
>JBGTEW010000019.1:0-4064 GCA_041747615.1 Burkholderiaceae bacterium
GGATCTGGAACGAAAGGCAATTCCATTTGTTTCCTTGGATAACCCAAGGAGGACGTCTCATGCACATCGATTCAATGACCGCGCCAAACGCTCTGCAGGCTGCGGCGCATGAGACGCTGGTAGCCAGCCTCTCCAACGCGCACGCGCTCGAGAAGCAAGTGATCGCGGTGTTGGAAGCCCAACTCAAAATGCTGAGCGACTATCCTGATCTGCATGCTCGAGTGACGCAGCACATTGTCGAGACTCGCGAGCAAGCACGCCGCCTCGAGGCAGGTCTTGAGGCGTGTGGCAGTTCGTCCTCAATGTTCAAGGCCGCACTGATGAGCGTCATGGGGTTGGGTCAGTCATCGGTGCAGGGCTTCAGCGACGACGGGTTGCTGAAGGCGGTGGTCGCAGACATGATGACCGAACATCTCGAAATTGCGACCTACCGCACTTTGCTCGTTCTCGCCGACATGGCAGGCAAACCCGACCTCCGCCCACGACTGGAGCAGTCGCTGCGCGAGGAAGAGGCAATGTCGGAATGGTTCGACCAGAACCTGGAGGCAATCACGCGACGTTTTGTCGAGATCAAGGCGTCGGAGGAGCAGAAGGCAACAGCCACGGCGCAGAGTCGCCTCCTGACTCCGGACGGTGAACCGCCTCAGAGCAACCCCTTGAGCCCGGCTTTGGACACTCCGCCCCGATCGGATCATCAAGCGCCGTCGACCGGAACGGCTACAGTGACAAGCAATTCAGGAAACAGGTTGGTTGACTTTTGAACTGAGGAAACCGCCTGAGATTCTCAGATCTGCAGTCGGGGAACTGTCATGAGCTCGATCAAACTTGCAACGCTGGCGGTGCTCTGTGCACTCGTCGTCAGCCCGGCACATGCCGCATGCAACATTTCGGATGCGAGGCTTGAAGAGGCGGTTCTCGAGAGCCCGCACCTGCGCGACCCGGCGAACCGATACCTCGTGCGCGACTTGCGGACACTGCGGGATGCAGCCTTCCTGTTGTGGACCTACGACATGCATGACGATTGCGAACGGGTGCTCGCCAATATCCGCCAGTTGATCGCAGCGTCATCGGCGGGCCAGCTCGGCAACAATGATGAGGACGAGGTCGACCAGCAACTCGCCGCCGGCGAGCCGAAGCGGCACAAAGGCGGCGCCATTCGCGGCAATCGCGACGCAACTGGAGCGCTTCCGCTCATCGACATCAACGAACTGGGGCCTGGTCTGCGCGCGGACGAAATCGTTGGCACGGAGGTTCGCAGCTCCGACGACAAGATCGTCGGCGAGGTCCGCAACGTCGTGATCGGCACCCGGGACAGGTGGGATTACGCCATCGTCGCTTCGGGCGGATTCTTCATCTCCGGCAAGGACAGCATCGTCGTTCCCCTGCGCTACCTGAAGGTGAACCAGGAACGCACGAGCTTCTTCCTTCGCATTTCGAGCAATGAGGTAAAGTCCGTGCCGCTGATGCCCGACCAGGACTATCTCTGGCTTGCGGATGAAAAGTGGCGCGCGACGAACGACGCCATATTCGAAAGCCTTGTCCCTGACCCGGCTCGCTTTGGACCTTCAACAACCGAACGGTAAGTGAGCAAAACAAAACAGTTCGCACCCGTTTCGCTTAATTTGCGACGCCCGCCCCGTTGAGCGTGTTGCGGGATGCCTGAGCCGAGTGCGCCAGACGGCGTCCAGAGGCTCAGGGAAATCGCCAGCACCAAGAAACTGGGAAAAAAGTTGAGGTGCTCTGGGAACCGGCTAGTGGAGACCGTCGTTAACCATTGCGAATGGCCCATGGTCCCCAAGCCTACATTCGCCTTACGCCCGCTACCTTTAAAATAGGTGGCGGGCGTCTTTCACTGGACGGGCATGCTGGGGCGCGACTATTGCGAATTTCCCCTTTATCAAAGCGATCCTACTCTGCTGGCTTCCCGCTTCGTGCAAGCAGACTGCGAAAGTTCGAGCCCTGCCACTGGCCGCCGCGGGCGGTACGCACGCCGAACTAGCACCTCGCCGAGACCAAGGGCGCCGGATGGTCGAGCGGCACATCCAGCAGGTGAGTGAGGTCCCAGCAGCCTCGCAGATGCCGCTGTAGGTGACCAAGCGGCGCTTAATAGATTGCGTGCAGGACACTTGCTATAGACGGCGTGCTTCGGCCTTCGGCACGCCGTTTAGGGGGACAGTTCAATTCGCATTTCTGTAGGCGATCCGTACTAAAATCCGCTGTAAGCGACTGTCCGCTCGGCGACCTGCTCAGGATCACGCGCCGTAAGTGTTTGTGTCCCCCGGATCAGTGCTCGGCACCGTTCCGTTGGGCGCGAATTGCCCCAGTGCCTCAAGCGCGAGAGCGCGACACGCGGTAGAAGCGTGCCGATACTTGTTCAGGTACTCTTCCAGCGCTTCAATCGTATTCTCCTCAAGCGCACGTTCGCACGCCCTCTCGGCGTCGGTTACAAACAGGCCCTGCGTCTGGTTCTGTGCCGGCGTGCCCGACACTGTAGCGCCGAGGATGCCCACGGTACTCAAAGCCGCAATCACGAGTTTACTGAGCTTCACGCCACACTCCTTTGGTTAACAGATGCCTAACAGCGTAAATTCAATTCGAACGGCAATGTTCCACTCCGAACAAAATATCGCGGTCCCTTTGGCTTGTTGGGGTGTTGCTCGCGAACGCGCCTTCAGTTCGGCCGACCGGGAAAGGCTATTTCGGCGCGGGCGACCTTGCAGTCGTGAATCCCGCCTATAGAAGGGGTCTCGCCGCCTTTGTCCCTCGTGCGAGCAAGTTCCGCACATTCGACACCTGCCACTGGCCACCGCGAGCCGTGCGGACGCCACGCCGGTTCAGCGCCTCGCCAAGGCCACGATAGCTGGTGATGCCTGAGCGGCGCAGTTCGTCGATCATCGGCAGGATGCTCGCCGCAAATCGGTCGGCTTCCGTAATTGAAATAGCTCGACCCTTTGATGCCGCTTCGGCCGCGTTCGTAGGATTGCCGAGCCTCGCGCCGTGTGCCTTGCGCTGTGCCAACGCTGCCCGCGTCCTGTCGCAGATCAGCCGACGCTCCTTCTCAGCCAGTGCCGCGTAGAGATGCAGCATGAAGGGATCGGCATCGACCCCGAGTTCGGCGACGACGAACGGCACGCGTTGTGCCATCAGGCCGGCGATGAAGGCGACGTCGCGCGAAAGACGATCCAGCTTGGCGACGATGACCGGACAGCGTCCGCGGCGGGCCAGCGCCAAGGCCTCGGAGAGGCGAGGGCGCCTGTCGAGCGCATCCGAGCCCTTATACCAACGGCCCGCTGATCTGACTCGACGGGGATTCCCAGATTGATGCTGGCGTGATTCAAGGTGGCGTGGAGGACCTGCGCCATGCCGAGAACCGTCGAGATCAAGCCGAGCCATACGCCGTCGCAGCTTCGCCGCCTTGCGGCTTCGACGAAAGATGCGAACCAGAGCCGGCGATTGCTGTCGATCGCGGCAGTGCTGGACGGGATGAGCCGAGCGGAGGCGGCGAAGATCGGCGGGATGGACCGACAGACGCTGCGGGACTGGGTGCATCGCTTCAACGCGCATGGCCCGGCCGGGTTGAAGGATAACCGCCGCCGTGGAAACCCGAGGCGGCTTTCGACTGCACAGCAGGCGGAACTGGCGGAAATCGTGGAGATCGGCCCGGATCGTGGGGTCGACGGCGTGGTGCGCTGGCGGCGCGTGGACCTCCAGCGCGTCATCGAGGAGCGGTTCGGGGTGGCATATCACGAGCGCACCATCGGCAAGCTGCTCAAGGCTCTGGGCTTCTCGCACATCAGCGCCAGGCGGCGTCACCCGAAGCAGGATGGCGAGGTCATCCAGGCGTTCAAAAAAACTTCCCCCGCACGCTCGCGGCCCACCTCGCGGGCGTGACGCGAAAGAGAAAGATCGAGATCTGGTTCCAGGACGAAGCGCGCATAGGCCAGAAGAACGGCCTCGTGCGGCAATGGGCGCGGCGCGGCACGCGGCCGATCCAGCCCGCCGACCAGCGCTACGAGAGCGCCTACCTGTTCGGCGCCATCTGTCCGGCACGAGGCGTGGGCGCC
>JBGTEW010000020.1:0-2923 GCA_041747615.1 Burkholderiaceae bacterium
CCTTGCGGGTGTCCGATGGCTCGCTTGCGAGTGCTGCCGCCGCCGTGCCTGCGCCGTCCGCGGCTTCTGTGGCCCCCGCCTCGCAGCTCGAACCTTCGACGGCGCCCGTGCAAAACGATCGGGTGGCTGGCGCGTTTATCGGCGAGATCGCGAGCAACGTCGTGGCGGCGCTGGTCGCCGGCGTATTGCTCGGCCTGCTGCTTGGCGCCGTGCTTATGCGTCGAGCGCTTTTAGCTCGTAGTCGCACCATCGATACAGCGACCGCAGAACATTTGGATAGTGCGCCGGCCGACATTGACAGCAGCCAGGCGGCCGCCGACGTCCACAGAGTCGCGGCGATCGAGCCGCCTCCCGAAATCAAATTTACCGCTCGGCTCGATTCGGGCGAAACAACAGTCAAATTCACCGACCTGCCGGAGGACGAAGAAGAACCAGCAGAGCTCGCATCCTTGACCGCCGCTCGAAGCGGAGGCAGATTCTGACGATGGTGACAACAGGGGCCTCGCAGCGTTAGCCGCTGCCCGGCAGCTGTCGGACGTGAAACCACAGGAAATACTTGACCACAACGACAGCGGTGATCTTTGGCCGGTGCGCGACGGCCCTGCGTTCAGCGATCTGCAATCCGCCTACGGGCACGCGCTCGCCGTTAGGCGTCTGCGAATCACACGCGGCGAGGTCCCCGTGGGTTACAAGGTCGGCTTCACGAACCGCACCATCTGGTCCCGCTACAACGTGTACGCACCCATCTGGGGCTTCGTTTGGAACACGACGATCTCGTATTGCGAGGGTGCCGGCAACGTACCGCTTGCTCATCTGTGCCAACCGCGTATTGAACCCGAAGCGGTGTTCGGCTTCAGGGCGACGCCGCGGAACCCTGCCACGCTCGAAGACCTGTTTAATGCGCTGGATTGGGTGGCACCTGGTTTCGAGATCGTCCAGTCGCACTCGTCAGGCTGGAAGTTCATTGCACCGGAAACCGTGGCAGACGGCGCTTTGCATGGCCGCCTGCTCGTCGGGCCAAAGACACCGATCGCCAAACTGGCACGCGACAGCGAGCAACTCCATCGTACTTTGGCGAGCGCCCGCGTCCGTCTGCAAAGAAACGGCGAACTCGTGGACGAAGGCTCAGGCGCTAATGTGCTGGATAGTCCATTGCATGCGTTGACGCACTTCGTGACGGAGTTGCGATCGTGCCCAGGCGCGCCCGATCTGGCTGCCCATGACGTGGTCACAACGGGCACCTGGACAGACGCCTGGCCAGTGGCCGCCGAAGAAAGATGGAGCGCGCGATTTGACGTATTGCCTGCGCTTGAGATCAACTTCGGGTGAAGACGTTGCGCGCACCGCTCACTGGTACATAGCCCGCTCGCTGCGATCGCCAGTAATGGTCTGAGCCAAACGCCGCAGACGCATTCGTCCTCCGGTGTTCTAAAGCTCTCGACGGCAAGGCCGATGCAGTGGTGCGTTACATCTCGATGCTCGAGGTTGGCTCTGCTGGATGAAGCTGCGGCGCTTCGCAATCGAAGCGTATCGAATGCACACACCCAAGTGGGCGTTCGACCCGAAGAGCGGAGCGGGCGCCGCACAGCACGGCGGGCGGGTCAATCGACGTGGATTACCGGCGCTCTATCTTTCGCCGCAGTGACAGGAGCCTTCAGTTGCATATGCCGTCCGGGTGATTCAGAGAGCATACGTCACGGGTAGGTGCGCAGCGCCTACCCGTGACTTGAGTCAACGTCCAAATGCCATTCCCGGCCACGACGTCATCTATTTCTTCGGCGCAGCGGCCGGAGCAGGTGCCGGCGGCGGTGCTGCTGGCGGCGGCGTCGACGAGTTCCAGATGTCGCGCACGATCAGCCACTTGCCGCCCTTCTTGCGCAAGACCTCCATGTAGCTGCCGGTGTCGACGGTTTTGCCGTCCTTGACGACCGAGTACGTTCCTGCGTGCCACGCCATGTCGCCTTTGACGGCAACGTCATTGATCTTGCCCTGGGCCAGCGACACGCCGCCCGACTTCGCGCCGGCGATTTCCTTGGCGATGAGCTGTTTGATTGCTGCTGCGCCGCTCGCGGGTGGCGAGCCCGGCGCCATGACGACGGCGTCGTCGGCGTAGGACGCAGCGACGGCGTCCGCATTGCCGGCATTGAAAGCTTTGAACCAGGCTTCCGTATTCGCGCGGATCGTTGCCGCGTCGTCGGCCGCCACTGCAATCGGCGCGGCCGCGAACCAGAACACGACGGCGGCCAGCAATGCAATCTTTTTCGAAACTTTCATCGATCCCTCCTAGGTTGTCCCCGCTGTTCATTGTTGTGCGCGAGGTGCGGGGGGAATGGTAATCCTCACCCGAGCCGGCGAAGTCATCCTTCCGATTTCCCTGCCTCGCCGCGCGCCATGTAGCCGATAGCACTCCTTCAGCAGCCCCCGTGCACGGCGCGAATGAGACTACGCTAGCGTTGTCCGCGCGCACACACGGGGGCCACCTTATGGAAACGATCACACTGCCGGATCTCGAGAACGCGGCCGATGTCGAGATTGTTCGTGAGAACGTGCTCGCGACGGGGGCCATTTACTCCGCCTATCTGCTGGAGGAGGCGCGTGTCTTTCAGGTGGTCGATCGCATTGCGGAGCTGTTCGCCCAGGGACTGTTGCCGCTCGGCCGGGGCCGCGCGGCGGAGGCACTGCGCCGCTACTGGCGTGGTGATCGAATTTCGGAGCGAGAGCGCCGCGAACTCTATGCGCGCGTGCTTGGAGACTTCCCCGCACTGTGGCTGCGCTTTATCGACAGTGTCTTGGCCTACGCGCGCAAGAACCAGGCATCGAGGCTGGTGCTGCCGCCCTCGGCCAACAACGCCAGCGTGCGCCAGGCAGCGCGCGATTTGGCCGCCAATGCTTCATTGCACGGCGCTGGGGCTGCGGGAACCGC
>JBGTEW010000021.1:0-6496 GCA_041747615.1 Burkholderiaceae bacterium
CGCGCACGCGGTTGCGGGCGAACCATGTCGGGCGCGGCGCGCGGCGCCAGCGGCGGTGTTTGAATGGCAGTTGGCGGAACGCGATTGAACTTCGGCGGCTGCGCCAGCGGCCGCGGATCGTTGCCCGGCAGCGGTGGCTGCGGCGCCACTCCACGATTGGGGATCGGGTCAGCGACCTTCGGTGGCATCACGCTCGTCTGCGCCGGTACCTGGCGCGCGGGTGCAGGCACTATCGATGGCGTCGGCATCGGGGCGGCCGCCGCTGCTGGCACTTTCGGTGCGACCTGCACTTGAGCGGGCCTGCGCACCATGGCATCGTCCGAGACCTTGCGAATCAGACCGATGTTCTTCGGTGGCGGCGCCATCGGTTGCAGTGCCGCCAGATCGGTTCTGACCGGCACGGCAACCTTCATCACCGGATCACGGAAGCGCGGGCCCGGAACCATCGTCGCCCCTTCACGATTTCGGTGCGGCGGCACTCCGCGCGGCGGGTTGTTGATGATCGTCTGATTGATGATCGTGACGTACCTGGGATTGTGCGGATAGTGCGGCCGATAGCGATGCCACGGCGCCAGCGGATACCAGCCGACATGCCCGCTGCCGAATCCCACCGACACGCTGAAACCGCCGCCGCCGACGAATCCGACCAGTGCAGGAGCCCACACCGGACGCGCGACATATCCGCCCGGCCACCAGCACCAGCGATTGCCGATCGTTACCCAGCGTCCGTAGTGGAACGGTGCATAACCCCATGGCGCATGATCGACCCACGTCCATCCCCATGGGCGCACCCAGCGCCACTGGCCGGCGCGATACGGAGCCCATCCTGCCGGCACGACTCGTGGCACCCAGACGTTGCCGTACGTGGCATCGGGAATCCAGTCGCCGTGAAAATCGAGCTCTTCGTAGCCGGTCATGTACGGCGATACGTAACGTGCCGAGCGGACGTCGACGGTGCGCTCATCGCGCGCAAGCGCCCACTGATCGAACGGCGACGCTGATGCCTGCTCGTAGTTGATACCGCTCAGCCCGGGCCCAACGACCAGCGCTTGACCGCTGGCGACGTTGATGCCGTTGTTGCCACCCGCCTGCACAGTGGCATAGCCGCTGAAAACGCTGATTCGAGCCCGGCCACTGCCATCGCCGGCATCGAGCCGATAGCGACCTGGGCCGGCGAGATCGATGCGCGCGCCGTCGACCGTGACGGCCGTCAGTTCGCCATGGTCCGGCCGCGCAAGCCGGACATTAAGTGAACCGTATTCAAGATTGAAGACTTGACCCGCGTAATCCAGCTGACTGAAACCGCCGCGGCTGCCACTCGACAGGCGAAACGTGTTTGGTCCAACCCTGAATTCGGTGCGGCCATCGGCGCCGGTGTAAAGACCAGTGCCGATGGTGACGACATCGTTGATCTGCGCCAGGTCCCAGTTGCCATCGGCGTCTTCCTCGGTGCGCCAAATCTGCGCGTCGCCCTCGGCAAGGGAAACACGGCCGGCAATCAGCGGCGGACTGTTGTCCGAGAGCGTCTGACCGGTCGCCGTGGCGCAAATGGCGATCAGAAGACCTGCCAACAGCGGAATCAAGCGATGCATGAATGTCTCCAACTACCCATACTGTGACGAGACTAACGCGCAAAGGTTCGGCGTGTTGACCCGCGTAACACTCTGTAACAGCGCGCGATTTCACTCGCCGAGTGCGGTGCGGCGAGGCGCAGGCAAGGACCGCGCTCCGGGCTTCGGGCCGAACCACGGATAATCCGCGTTTCCCTCTTCCCTAGCGTCTGACATTCCATGCGATTTCGCTTTCCGATCGTCATCATCGACGAGGATTTTCGCTCCGAGAACGCCAGCGGCCTCGGAATTCGCGCGCTGGCGAAGGCGATCGAGGCGGAAGGCGTCGAGATCCTGGGCGTCACCAGTTTCGGCGACGTATCGAGTTTTGCGCAGCAGCAAAGCCATGCCTCGGCGTTCGTTCTGTCGGTAGATGACGAAGAGCTGGCCGAGGGCAATATCAACGATGAAACGATCGGCAAGCTGGCCGCCTTTGTGCGTGAAATCCGGCGCCGTAATGCAGACATTCCGATCTTTCTGTACGGCGAGACCGGCACGACGGCGCACATGCCGAACGATCTGCTGCGCGAGCTGCACGGCTTTATTCACATGTTCGAAGACACGCCCGAGTTCGTCGCGCGGTACATCATCCGCGAAGCGCGCGTTTATCTCGATGCCCTCGCGCCGCCGTTTTTCCGTGCGCTGACGCACTACGCGCAGGACGGCTCGTACTCGTGGCACTGTCCCGGGCATTCGGGCGGGGTCGCGTTCCTGAAGAGCCCGGTGGGACGCATGTTCCACCAGTTTTTCGGCGAGAACATGCTGCGTGCCGATGTCTGCAACTCGGTCGACGAGCTGGGGCAGCTGCTGGACCATACCGGTCCGGTGGCGGCGAGCGAACGTAACGCCGCCCGCATTTTCGGCGCCGATCATCTGTTCTTTGTCACCAACGGGACATCGACGTCGAACAAGATTGTGTGGCACTACGTGGTGGCGCCGAACGATGTCGTGGTGGTCGACCGCAACTGCCACAAGTCGGTCCTGCACGCGATCACGATGACCGGCGCGATTCCGCTGTTTCTGACGCCTACGCGGAATCATTACGGAATCATCGGGCCGATTCCGCTCGACGAGTTCAAATGGGAATCGATCGAAAAGAAGATCGAGCGGCATCCGTTGCTGAAGATCGGGCACCGTGTCAGGGAGAAACCGCGCGTGCTGACGCTGACGCAAAGCACCTATGACGGCATCCTCTACAACGTGGAAACGATCAACGAAGAGCTCGATGGCAAGATCGATACGCTGCATTTCGACGAGGCATGGCTGCCCCATGCGGCGTTCCACGATTTTTACCGTGACATGCACGCAATCGGAGGCGTCAACGCGGCTGGAATCGAAACGCCGCGCCGACGCAACCGGGAGTCGATGATTTTCTCGACTCAGTCGACGCACAAGATGCTGGCCGGTTTGTCGCAGGCGTCGCAGATTCTGATCCGCAATTCGCAAAGCGAAAATCTCGATCGCTACATGTTCAACGAAGCGTTTCTAATGCACACCTCCACCTCGCCGCAGTACGCGATCATTGCCTCGTGCGATGTCGCGGCCGCGATGATGGAGCCGCCGGGCGGCACCGCTCTGGTCGAAGAGTCGATCACCGAGGCGCTGGACTTTCGGCGCGCGATGCGCAAGGTCGGTCGCGAATATGGAGATTCGTGGTGGTTCACGGTGTGGGGGCCGTCGCACCTGCCCGAATCGGGCATCGGCACGCGTGACGACTGGATGTTGAAGTCGGGAGACGACTGGCACGGTTTCGGAGATCTGGCGCCTGGTTTCAATATGCTCGATCCGATCAAGGCGACTGTGATCACGCCGGGGCTCAACCTGGACGGCTCGTTCGTGGATCCGGGCATTCCGGCAGCGATCGCCACCCGATATCTGGCCGAGCACGGCATCATCGTCGAGAAGACCGGGCTCTACTCGTTCTTCATCATGTTCACCATCGGCATTACCAAGGGTCGCTGGAACACGATGGTCACCGAGCTGCAGCAGTTCAAGGACGACTACGACAAGAACCAGCCGCTGTGGCGCGTGATGCCCGAGTTCATCCGCGGCTTTCCACAGTACGAAAAGTTTGGTTTGCGCCAGTTATGCGACTCGGTGCACGCTGTCTATCGGCAGAGCGACATCGCGCGACTGACCACGGAAATGTACCTGTCCGAAATGGAGCCAGTGCTGAAACCGACCGATGCGTACGCGCAGATGGCGCACAGCACGATCGACCGGGTGCCGATTGATGAGCTTGAAGGCCGGGTGACCGCGGTGCTGCTGACGCCGTACCCGCCCGGCATTCCACTGCTGATTCCGGGTGAGCGCATCAACGCGACGATCGTGCGTTACCTGCAGTTTGCGCGCGACCTGAATGCGCGTTACCCCGGTTTCGGCACAGATATTCACGGGCTGGCGAAAGACGATGCCGGGCGCCACTTTCTGGACTGCGTAGGTTTCAACATACGTGCAACGTCATAACAATCATATGGGAAGGCACGGAGTACACATTCCCCGTGGCCTGCGCCTGGTTGGCGAAATGGGCGAGCGCATTGCCGCGCACGACTGGGCCGCCACTCCGGTCGGGCGGATGGAGCGATGGCCCTCAAGCCTGAAGACCTCGCTCAGCCTGTGCCTGGCGTCGCGCTATCCAATGTTCCTCTGGTGGGGCGACGCGTTGACCAATTTCTATAACGATGCGTACGCGCCGATTCTCGGCGCCCGCCATCCGGATGCGCTGGGTGGCAACGCTGCCGAGATCTGGCATGAGATCTGGCCGATTGTCGGGCCGCAAGTCGATGAAGTACTGGCGACCGGCGCGGCCACCTGGAACGACAGTGTTCCGCTGTTCTTGGAGCGTAACGGGTATCTTGAAGAGACCTACTTCACGTTCTCCTACAGTCCCGCGATTGACGATCGGGGCGATGTGGCAGGAATCTTCTGCGCGTGCCAGGAGGAAACCGGCCGCGTACGGTCGGTGCGCGCACTGGCTGAGCGCGAGCGGTTGTTCACGGCGCTGGTAGAAAATCTTCCCGATATCGTGTTTCGGCTTGATCTCGAGCTGCGGCATCTGTACACATCGACGCAGATCGAGCAATTGACCGGAATTCCAGCCGAGACATTCGGGGGCAAGACGTATCGCGAAGTCGGTCTGTCTGCGCAGTTGAGCGATCCGATCGAGCGCGCCAGTCGACGTGCATTGAAGACCGGCAAGCGTACGTCGATCGCGTGGTCGCACAAGGAGCGCGAGCTGCGGACGCGCATCGTCCCGGAGCGCAACAACGACGGCGTCATCGTTTCGTTGCTGGGAATTACCGAAGACGTCACGGAATTCGAGCAGGCAACAGCCGCATTGCGGCAAAGCGAGCAGACATTGCGCGAGGCGGATCGTCGCAAAGACGAATTTCTGGCGATGCTGGCGCACGAGCTGCGTAATCCGCTGGCACCGATTCGCAATGCCGCCGAGATTCTCTGGCTGATGAGTAACGAGCCGGAGCGCGTGCGCGAGACCAGTGAGATCATCGTGCGGCAGGCACGCCACATGAACGCTATCGTCGATGATCTGCTTGACGTGTCGCGCGTTACGCGCGGGCTGATCACGCTCGATACCGAGCCACTCGATCTGCGCGAGGTCATCACGGCGGCGATCGAGCAGTCTTTATCGTTGATCGACGAGCGGCGCCATTTCCTGAACACCGAACTCCCCGAGCATCCGGTAGTGGTCCAGGGTGACCGCGTCCGCCTGACGCAGGTCTTTTCGAATCTGCTGAACAACGCCGCCAAGTACACGCCGGCCGGCGGCACGGTTCGCATTGCGGTCGTCGACCACGAGGGGCGTGTCGAAGTCGATGTCATTGATTCGGGCGAGGGGATGGACGCCGATCTGCTGCCGCAGGTGTTTACGCTTTTTGCGCAGGGCCGCAGAACGCTCGATCGCGCACAGGGTGGCCTTGGCATTGGGCTGTCGCTGGTCAAAACACTGGTCGATCTGCATGGCGGCACGATCGAAGCCGCTAGCGAAGGTAGCGGGCAGGGCAGCCGTTTTACGGTGCGTTTGCCGCGGCTGATCGGTGGCACGGTGTCGCCGCTTCCGGGCGAAGGTTCGGATGCACCATCGCACTTGCCGGCTGCGCGTCCGCTGCGAATCCTGGTGGTCGATGACAACGTCGACGCCGCAGAGACCCTGGCAATGATGCTTGAACTCGAGGGCCACTCGGTAAGCAAGGCGCACGATGCGCGATCCGCGGTTGCGTGCGCGCGCAGCGAGCGTCCCCACGCCATGCTGCTCGATATCGGTCTGCCCGACATCGACGGCTATGAGCTGGCGCGCCGCCTGCGGGCGTTGCCTGAGGCCGAAGATGCGCTGCTGATCGCGGTCACCGGCTACGGTCAAAATGAGGATCGCCGGCGCGCCGAGAGCGCCGGCTTTGACCACTACCTTGTAAAGCCGGTCGAGTTCGAGCCGCTGCGGGCGATGCTGCGCGCCGAGCGCATCCGGGTCTGAGGTATTCTTCGCGCTCGCTGATAGCGCGAAGCGGGAGAGCGTGGTTCGATCGCAATTCGAATCACCGCCGAAGGCGTAAAGCCCGTAATCGCTCAGGTATCGAAAACCGCCCCGCGCGAGCGACTCTGGAGAGACCACCGATACGGGTGGCGCCGAAGGTGCAGTGAGTCACGGTTCGCCGGTGACTTGCAAACTCTCAGGCAAAAGGACAGAGGGGCGCAGGCCGGCGTATAGCCGGTTTGCGAACCTTTGCTTCCGGAGCCGCATGCCGTTGAAACGAACTCCGCTGTACGAACTCCACGCTGCTGCCGGCGCGAAGCTGGTCGACTTCGGCGGCTGGGAAATGCCGCTGCACTATGGCTCGCAGATCGAGGAGCACCACGCGGTGCGGCGCGAT
>JBGTEW010000022.1:0-3480 GCA_041747615.1 Burkholderiaceae bacterium
CTGGCGCTCGGATCACCGACGCGCTTCGGCAACATGGCCGCGCCGCTGAAGCACTTCATCGATTTGACGTCGGGCCAGTGGCTGGCGGGCGCGCTGGCGGGCAAGCCGGCCGCGGTTTTCACGTCCACCACCTCGATGCACGGCGGGCAGGAATCGACGCTGCTATCGATGATGTTGCCACTGCTGCATCATGGAATGCTCGTGCTCGGCATTCCGTATACACACCCGGACCTGATGACGACATCGAGTGGCGGCACGCCTTATGGCGCAAGTCACGTCGCCGCGCACGGCGCACCTGTGAGGCTGACCGATGAGGAACGGCGCCTCGCGGTTGCGCTCGGCACGCGGCTGGCAACCACCGCGTTGCTGTTGTCGGCTCACTGATGGTGCTGCAGCGGCTGCGCGACATCGTCGGCACGACGCACGTGCTGACGGCCGACAGCGACAAAGCGCCCTACCTGACGGACTGGCGGCGTCGCTATACCGGCCGCGCGCAGGCGATCGTGTTGCCTTCTTCGACCGCCGAAGTGGCCGCGATCGTGGCCGCGTGCGCCGAACGGCGAACCCCGATCGTTCCGCAAGGCGGCAACACCGGAATGGTGGGTGGCGCGACGCCTGACGAGTCCGGCGCCGCCATCGTACTGTCGCTCAGACGCATGAATCGCATACGCGCGGTCGACGCAGTGAACAGCACGGTCACGGCCGAAGCAGGCTGCATCCTGAGCCAGGTGCAGCAGGCGGCACTTGATGCGGGGCAATTGTTTCCGCTCTCGCTGGCTTCTGAAGGCAGCGCAACGATCGGCGGTAATTTGAGCACCAACGCCGGTGGCACGCAGGTCCTGCGCTACGGAAATGCGCGCGAGCTCGCACTTGGAATCGAGGTCGTGCTGCCCTCGGCGGACATCTGGAACGGATTACGCGGGCTGCGCAAGGACAACACCGGCTATGACATGCGCAACCTTTTTATCGGCGCCGAAGGCACGCTCGGCGTGATTACGGCTGCGTGTCTGAAAACCTTTGCGCTGCCCCGCGCGCAGGCGACTGCGCTGTTTGCGCTCGATTCGGTGCACGCCGCTCTCGCGCTGCTATCGCTGGCGCAATCGTTGGCCGGGCCGACGCTGACTGCATTCGAGCTGTTCTCCGACGTTTGCTTGCAGCTCGTGACGCGTCACTTCGACGGCCAGCGCTCACCGTTCGGTCGGGCGTACCCGCAGTATGTGCTGCTCGAGCTGAGCGACCATGAGGACGAAGCGCATGCAACGACCTTGCTGCAAGGACTGGCCGAGCGCGCACTGGAGCAGGGACTGATCGCCGATGCGACGGTGGCGCAGTCATCCTCGCAAAGGCGTTCGTTATGGTCACTGCGCGAGCTGATATCGGAAGCCCAGGCGCGCGAAGGCAGGAACATCAAGCACGATATTTCGGTGCCGATCTCGTCGATCGCGCGCTTCATCGACGAAACCGATGCCCTGCTCGCGCAGCATTTCCCCGGCGTCCGGCTGGTGACTTTCGGCCATCTCGGTGACGGCAACCTGCACTACAACGTCAGTTCACCGGCAAACACACCGGAAGAGCGCTTCCTCGCGCTGCAGCCCGCCGTCTATCGGTGTGTACATGACCAGGTAGCACGCTTCGACGGTTCGATTTCGGCCGAGCACGGAATCGGGCAGCTGAAGCGCGACGAAAACGTCCTCTACAAGTCGGCGATCGAGATGAATCTGATGCGCACCGTCAAGCGCGCACTGGACCCTATGAACATCATGAACCCGGACAAGGTGATCCCACTTTAGTCCCACCTTCGCGGGAGAATTAGCGCCGTTTTTCGGATCATCGCGCTGCACCGCGTTCGCTACGATCCGACCGCTTAGACCAGTTCAGGAGAGCCACGCAATGCACTTCAATCCAAAAAGCCCGTTCTTGCTCGCCGCCATGACGCTGTCCGCCGCGCTGTTTACCCCTGCGGGCGCCACTGAACTGTCGACCGATCAGCAGACCTATGGACCCTTGAAGCAGCCGCGCCCGGTGCAGGGCGTCAAACCGCTACCCAACCCGGGGATCGCGGCATTGCGCGGCGACGGCATTTATCTGATCAGCGGGCCGCGCATCGCCAATCTGCGCGCCGGCGACAAGCCGGTGCAGGAAGATCGCTACGCTGTGACCGAGACGACCAACGATGCCAAGACCGGCGCTGTTCACAGCAACATCGATGCGGCCAACTTTGTCCTGAACGGCGAGCGTCGCCCGGTCGGCCGCCCCAACTTTGCGATTCCCGCACCCGACGGCACCGTTTATCTGATTTTTTCGGGCCCGAGCCCACTGCGAGTCGCGATGACGCTGCAGGCATTCGACGTATCGGGCCTGCACATGCAACCCTTCCTGCGGACTCCCGACAACTATCTGAAGCAGGAAGCGAACAAGATCGGTAGTGCGACATTTCCTACCGGATCGGTTGCCTATCTGGTGATCGCGCGCTTTATCGACGATGTGCTGATTTTGCCGGCGCGCGAATCATTTACCGGCGCGACCAGTACTGCCCAGTTCGTTGCCAATTTCTCCAAGCAGATTCCCTACTGCCTTTCGTATGAAGATCGCAAGGGAGCGAAGCCGTATGCGATGCTGTTCAAGCCAGGCGCCGTCAAGAAAGGCTCGGTTCAGCTGTATGCGGCGAAAACGGGCACGTTGTTCTGCGACCGGAATGGAGAGAGCGCGCTCGACGAAGGCGAGTGGGAGGAGCGCACGATCGGCGGCACGCGCGCGGTGGTGCTGTCGTTCCCTGCGAACGTCGATCCGCTGGATACCGGCGTGACCAATGTGGAGCGTGAGTCGGCCAAGATTGCGTTCATCGAGCCGAGCAAGGGAGCACCTGGGGTACGTCCCGGGAAGCTTTACCAGGCGGGGGCCAAGATCTACGACTACCAGTATCGATTCAACAAGACCGCGGCCGATTCGGTCCGCAGCGCGCTCGGCTTGTAGCGCGACGCTTCGAACTCGATAAACTCGCGCGCGACGATCGCGCGACTTGCTGCCGACGCTCGCACCAGCGAGCTGCTAACCGAATATCGCCGCGTTTGCGGCTAACAGGAAATGCCGATGACCATCCTTCGCGCCAGTCTCGCATTGGCCGCCACGATCCTCGCCGCCGACGCTCTCGGGCAGCAGATGCAGGTGCAGCGTTGCGAAGGCAAGGATGGCAACGTTACGTACTCGAATCGCGAGTGTCCGGCCGGCACAACGCCGGTGCGCAAGATCAACACTTCGCCGGCGGTCAGCGTGCCGGATCAAAACGCCGCGAAGGATCGCGCCAAGAAAGACGCGGCCGAAGTCAAGCAGATTGAAAAGGATCTCAAGCAGAAGGAAGCCGCGGAAAAGCGCGCTGCAGACAAGCGCCAGCAGGCTGAACTGAAGATCGCGGACCGGTGTGAACGTGCGCGCCGCGACCTTGCGCGTGCCATCGAGATGCGTAACGCGGTGGACACGCGC
>JBGTEW010000023.1:0-6841 GCA_041747615.1 Burkholderiaceae bacterium
CCGCCGCGTTCAGCCTCGGCGGCACGCTATGGCTGCGCCAGTCCCGCTTCGGAAGGCGGCTGCATGACCGAGCGAGTAGTGATCGCGTGCAGAACATGGATGTCGGCCAGACAGTACGCGTCGATCAGTGGGCGCCCAATCGCACTGCGCGTGCGAACTATCGCGGTGCGACCTGGGATATCGAGCTCGCCACCGGTGAAGCACCGGTGCCCGGCGACTTCGTGATTCGCGAAATTGATGCCAACCGGCTGATCGTTGCGGCCAAGTCGCGGTAAAACACCGCAAGGAGAGCTTCATGTTCGGATTCAGCGGTACCTGGCTGGTCTTCGTCTTCATCGCGATTGTCGCGTTCACGTTCGCAGTCACCGCATTGAAGGTCGTCCCGCAGCAGAGCGCATGGGTGGTCGAGCGCCTCGGCAAGTATCACGGCACGTTGCAGCCTGGGTTGAATCCGGTCATCCCATTCATCGACCGCGTTGCCTACAAGCACAGCCTGAAGGAAGTTCCGCTCGATACGCCGAGCCAGGTGTGCATCACCAAGGACAACACGCAGCTGCAGGTCGACGGGGTGCTGTACTTCCAGGTGACCGATCCGCAGCGCGCGTCCTATGGCGCGAGCAACTACATCCTGGCGATCACCCAGCTTGCGCAGACGACGCTGCGCTCGGTGATCGGCAAGCTGGAGCTCGACAAGACCTTCGAGGAGCGCGAGTACATCAATCACAGCGTCGTTTCGGCGATCGACGAGGCGGCGATGAACTGGGGCGTGAAGGTGCTTCGCTACGAGATAAAAGACATCACGCCGCCGAATGCGATTCTGCAGGCGATGCAGCAACAGATCACCGCCGAGCGCGAGAAGCGCGCGCTGATCGCGTCGTCGGAGGGCCGCAAACAGGAGCAGATCAATATCGCGACCGGCGAGCGCGAGGCGGAGATCGCGCGCTCCGAAGGCGAGAAACTGGCGCAGATCAACATCGCGCAGGGCGAGGCGGGCGCAGTACTCGCGGTGGCGGAAGCGACGGCGCGCGCGATCCAGATGGTGGCCGAGACGATCCGCCAGCCGGGCGGCATGGAGGCGGTCAATCTGCGCGTAGCCGATCGCTTCGTCGATGCCTTCGGCAACCTGGCGAAGACCAACAACACGCTGATCGTGCCGTCGAATGTCGCCGATATCGCCACCTTGGTCGCGTCGGCAATGACGGTCGTCAAGGCGCAACCGGCGCCGAGCGGCTAGGGGCAGAGCGCAGGATGCTTGCGAACCACGAAATCGGTCTCGCTCGCTCATCCGACGCGTCGGGCATTGCGTTGTTGTCGAGGGACGCGATCGAGCGCGGCCTTAGCTGGTCCTGGACACCGCAGCGCGTGCTGAGATGCGTGCGGGATCCGGCCACCAACACCATCGTGGCGCGCGAGGGCGGGATGCTGACCGGCTTCGCGATCATGAAGTATCGCGATGAAGACGCTCACCTGTTTCTGATGGCGGTGCATTCTTCGCGCCAGCGTCGAGGTCTGGGCTCGGCCTTGCTCGAATGGCTGGAGATCACGGTGCGAACGGCGGGGCTTGCTTCGATACGGGTCGAAGCCCGGGATATGAATACTGCAGCGCGTGCGTTTTACGGCAAACACGGATACCGGGAAGTGGAAACGATTCGCGGTTATTACGAAGACCGCGGTGACGCCGTCGTGCTGAAGAAGCCTTCGCGCTAGCGGCTGCGTTGCTTGAGCAGCCGGCTCTTTTCTTTCTTCCAGTCGCGATCCGCTTCGGCGGTGCGCTTTTGGCTCCGGCCGGCGACCCTGAGGTCGCCTTAACTTCGCTGCGCGAAGTTAGCCTTCGCCGAAAAAGGGCCGCTACCGGCTGCGCTGCTTTAGCAGCCGACTCTGTTCTTTCTTCCAATCACGGTCCGCTTCGGCGGCCCTTTTTTCAAACTGCCGCTTCCCCTTCGCGAGGCCGAAGTCCAGTTTCACGCGCCCCTTGCTGTAGTGCAGATTCAGCGGCACCAGCGAATAGCCGGCACGCTCGACTTTGCCGATCAGCTTGCGTATCTCTGCGGCATGCAATAGCAGCTTGCGGGTGCGGGTGGGCTCCGCCTTGACGTGGGTCGACGTCGTCGGCAACGGGCTGATGTGCGAATTCAGCAGATACAGCTCACCGCCGCGCACCACGACAAACGCTTCGTTCAGCTGCACGTGGCTCGCGCGAATCGATTTGACTTCCCACCCTTCGAGCACGATGCCGGCCTCGAACCGCTCCTCGATGAAGTAATCGTGCTGCGCCTTCTTGTTTTGGACGATCGTCACCGTGAACGGCTGCGTCAATACAATCCGGCTTTATATCCCACTCGCTCGGGCATGGACGCCTTGTCGGTCACTGTGGTGTACTGCGCGCCGGGCGTCGACGATCTGAGCACCGTGCAGCTGCCGGAAGGTTCGTCGGTGCGGGACGCGATTATCGAAGCGAAGCTGCTGGAGCGCCGACCCGAACTGGAAGGCAGGATCGACGCCGGCATCTGGGGTCGCCGCTGTTCGCTCGATCAACCGCTGGTGAGCGGCGACCGCGTCGAGATCTACCGCCCGTTGATGATCGATCCGAAGGAAGGGCGCCGCATCCGCGGAAACTTACGGCGCAAACGCGCGCGTTAACTGCACGCGCTTTGCATGATCTTGCGGGTCCGTTCCACCTCGGCGGCGCGCTGGGCGTCGTCCAGAAACTCCCGATTGCCCGACGCGTCCGTGCGCGCGATGCGAATGCCATCTTCGAGGGACTTCATGTAGCCGCGGGCACGTTCGCATTCGGCCGACTTGGTTGCACTCTTCGCCTGCTCCTCGGCGGCTTTTTTCTCGCCTTCCGCGCGCTCCTGCTGGCGCTTGCGAAATTCCATTTCGCGCTCGGCAATGGTCTTCGGTGCGTTGGATGCGGGGGCGGCCTTCGCATCGGCGGGCTTGCCCGCCTCGTCCAGCGGCCCGCTGGCGGGAGCAGGGTTGGCCAACACCTGCGTGTTCGGCTGGCGCACGATGCTGGCAGGTTTGATGTCCGCCGGTGGCGGGCGGTCCGAGTACACGAGCCGGCCATTGCCGTCCTTCCACGCCCATTGAGCCTCGCTTGGCGTGGATGCGAACCCGGCCAGGACGATGGCGGCGACGATGACTGCACGGACTGGGTTGTAGTTCACTGTCATACCTTCTCCTGAGCGTCTCGCATTTTCCGACGCTTTTACTTGCTGCGGCAAGCGGCGCCACACCGTAAACAGGGTGCAAATACCCTGCAATTGCTACGCGCTAAATCGTCCGGCTTAGCGGTAAGCGCCGGGACCTCCCAAGCTCACCGCGTGCTTCGTCGGCGGCGCACGCGTTCCCCGTATACTCCGCCTTTGCGTCTGAGGAAAAGTATGCGGTTGGTACAAAAAGCACTGACCTTCGATGACGTGCTGCTCGTCCCCGCCCATTCGGCGGTCCTCCCCCGCGACGTACAGCTCTCCACCCAACTCTCCCGCAACATCTCCCTGAATATCCCGCTGGTTTCGGCGGCGATGGACACTGTGACCGACGCCCGGCTTGCGATTGCGATCGCTCAGGAAGGCGGTATCGGCATCGTTCACAAGAACATGACTCCCAAGGATCAGGCTGCCGCGGTGCTGAAGGTCAAGCGCCACGAAGCGGGCGTGCTGCGTGACCCGATCACGATCACTGAGGAGATGACCGTGCGCGACGCGATCGAGCTGCAGCGCACTCACAAAATATCCGGTTTACCGGTGGTCAAGGGCAAGCGCGTGGTCGGCATCGTGACCAATCGCGATCTGCGCTTCGAAACACGGCTCGATGCGCCGATCCGCGACATCATGACGCCGCGCAAGCGCCTGGTCACGGTGCGCGAAGGGACAACTCCCGAAGAGGCGAGAGCGCTGTTGCATGAGCACCGGCTCGAGCGGGTGCTCGTCATCAACGGCGACGACGAGTTGCGCGGGCTGATCACCGTCAAGGACATCACCAAGGCGACCGAGCATCCGAATGCTGCGAAGGATCAGCTTGGCAAGTTGCGCGTGGGGGGTGCCATCAGCACCGGTCCGGACTCAGACGAGCGCGCGGAATTGATGGTGCGAGCCGGGGTCGACGTGTTGGTCGTCGATACCGCGCACGGTCATCACCAAGGCGTGCTGGATCGGATTCGCTGGACCAAGAAGAATTTTCCGCGCGTGGATGTGGTGGGTGGAAACGTTGCCACGGGCGAAGGAGGGCGCGCAGTTGTCGATGCGGGCGCCGACGGCGTCAAAGTGGGTATCGGCCCAGGCTCGATCTGCACGACGCGCATCGTCGTCGGCGTCGGAGTGCCGCAAATTACCGCCGTGGCCAACGTTGCGAAAGCACTTGACGGCACCGGAGTGCCGCTGATCGCCGATGGCGGCATTCGATACTCGGGCGATCTGGCAAAAGTGCTTGCCGCTGGCGCCCACTCGGTCATGATGGGCGGGGTGTTCGCCGGCACCGAAGAAGCGCCGGGTGAAGTGATCCTGTTTCAGGGTCGTTCATACAAGAGCTACCGCGGCATGGGCAGCATCGGCGCGATGAGCGAAGGCTCGGCCGAGCGATATTTCCAGGACAACGATGCCAACGTCGAAAAGTACGTGCCTGAAGGCATCGAAGGTATGGTGCCGTACACAGGCAGCGCGCTCGGCATCATGTTTCAGATGACTGGCGGCCTGCGTGCCAGCATGGGCTACTGCGGCTGCCGCACGATCGAGGAGATGCGCACCCGGGCGCAGTTTGTGGAAATCACCGCTGCAGGTATGCGTGAATCGCATGTGCACGATGTGCGCATCACCAAGGAAGCGCCCAACTACCGGCTTGAAAGTTGAGCCTGGTGACGTCCGATCACGACCGCATACTGATTCTCGATTTCGGCTCACAGGTCACGCAACTGATTGCTCGCCGCGTGCGCGAAGCGCGCGTGTATTGCGAAATCCATCCGAATGATGTCGGCAACGAATTCGTTCGCGAGTTTGCGCCGAAGGGCGTGATCCTGTCGGGCAGCCATGCCAGCACTTACGAGGCGCAGGACTTGCGCGCGCCCGACGCCGTGTTTGAACTCGGCGTTCCGGTTCTCGGTATCTGCTACGGCATGTTTACGATGGCGGTACAGCAGGGCGGCCAGGTCGAGCCGAGCAGCCATCGAGAGTTCGGTTATGCCGAAGTTCGTGCGCGTGGGCATACGCGGCTGCTCAACGGCATCGAGGACGAGCGCAGTGCAGAAGGCCACGGCTTGCTGAAGGTCTGGATGAGCCACGGCGACAAGGTGACCGCGCTGCCGCCCGGCTTCAAGCTGATGGCGAGCACTCCGAGCTGCCCGATTGCCGGCATGGCGGATGAATCGCGAAACTATTACGGCGTTCAGTTTCATCCCGAGGTCACCCACACGTTGCAAGGGCAGGCGATCCTGACGCGTTTCGTGCTCGAGATCTGCGGTGCGAAGCCCGACTGGGTGATGGGCAGCTACGCTGACGAGGCGGTCGAAAGAATTCGCGCCCAGGTCGGAAATGACGAAGTCATCCTTGGTCTGAGCGGCGGCGTCGACTCGTCCGTCGCGGCCGCATTGATCCAGCGCGCGATCGGTGATCAGCTGACCTGCGTATTCGTCGACACCGGCCTGCTGCGGCTCGGCGAAGGCAAGCAGGTGATCGAGACGTTCCAGAAGCATATGGGGATGAAGCTGGTGCACGTCGATGCGAGCGAGCGGTTCATGGCTGCGCTCGCGGGCCAGGCAGATCCGGAGGCCAAGCGCAAGATCATCGGGCGCGAATTCGTGCATGTGTTCCAGGAGGAGGCGGCGAAGCTGCCCTCAGCCAAGTGGCTGGCACAGGGAACGATCTACCCGGATGTGATCGAGTCAGCCGGTGCGCGCGGTGGACAAAGCGTTAAGAAGGCAACGACGATCAAAAGCCACCATAACGTCGGCGGCTTGCCGGAGACACTGCACCTGCAACTGCTCGAGCCGTTGCGCGATCTGTTCAAAGACGAGGTGCGCGCACTGGGGATCGCGCTCGGACTGCCGGGCGAAATGGTGTTCCGGCACCCATTCCCGGGTCCGGGTCTCGGCGTGCGCATTCTGGGAGAGGTCAAGCGCGAGCACGCAGATTTGTTGCGCCACGCCGATGCAATCTTCATCGAGGAGCTGCGTTCGAGCGGCTGGTACGACCGCACCAGCCAGGCTTTCGCGGTGTTCCTACCGGTCAAAAGCGTCGGCGTGATGGGCGATGGTCGTACTTACGAGTGGGTTGTCGCACTGCGGGCGGTGCAAACCTCGGACTTCATGACCGCGCACTGGGCCGAGCTGCCCCACGACCTGCTCGGCCGCGTTTCGAATCGGATCATCAACGAAGTACGGGGAATCAACCGGGTCGTGTACGACATCAGCGGCAAGCCGCCGGCCACGATCGAGTGGGAGTAGCCGCAGCATGGTGATTAGACTCGACGGATGAGCGAAGCCGCTGCGACGATTGACACCGATGGTTGGCTGGAGCGTCTGGCGCAGCTTGCCCTCCGGCAGGGCGTGCATCTGTCGACATTGCAGCAGAAGGATGGGCGTGACCTCGAACTGTTGTTTGCGAGTGCGACGCTCGCTTTCCCGCCGGATCAACTGCTGAGCGAGCCCGAGGCGAACGATGTTCTGCGGGAGTTTCTGGCGACCGCGGGCGTGATGGTGGCCACCGATCACGTCGAGCTGCGGCGCTGGATGGTGGACACCGGCTTTCTGCGGCGGTCGGATTTCGGCACCGAGTCCCGGCGCGGAGCAATGCCCCCGTGGCTGGCGGAGGCGGCGCAGGCGCTCGATTCCGAGCGCGTCGCGGCA
>JBGTEW010000024.1:0-8023 GCA_041747615.1 Burkholderiaceae bacterium
CGGCCACAGGCCGTCCGGCGCGCGCTGCAGGATCACGATCATCAGCACGCCGAACACAATCGTCTCGAAATTACCGGCCTGGCCGACGATCTGCGGCAGCCAGTCGCGCAGCCACTGGTTCGACATCGTGATGATCGACGCGCCCGCCAGCGCGCCCCACACGTACGACGCACCGCCCACGACCGCCATGAACAGATACTCGATGCCGGCGTGCAACGAGAAAGGCGTCGGATTGACGAAGCGCTGCATGTGCGCGTACAGCCACCCGGACGCGCACGCCATCATTGCCGCCAGCAGAAACACCACCATGCGCGATGCCCACGTATTGACGCCCATCGATTCGGCCATCACGCGCCCGCCCTTCAGCGCGCGGATCGCGCGGCCTTCGCGCGAATCGAGCAGGTTGCGCGTGGTGAGCACCGCGGCCAGCACGAATGCCCAGATCAGATAGAAGATCTGCTGCCCTTCTTCGAGTGCGAGGCCGAAGAACGAGATCGGCGGCAGTCCGCCGCGGCCGGTGTGGCCCCCGAGCAACTCGGAAGTACCGAATAGAAAGTAGAGGCTGATGCCCCACGCAATCGTGCCGAGCGGCAGATAGTGGCCTGACAGCCGCAGCGTGATGAACCCGAGCGCCGCGGCGACCGCGATGGTCAGCAGGAGCCCTGCAATCAACGCCAGCCACGGCGATGCGCCAATCCACGCGAGCGCGCCCGGCAGCTCCGGCGTCGTCGTCAGCACCGCGGTCGTGTATGCACCGATGCCGACGAATGCGGCTTGCCCGAATGAAGTCAATCCGCCAACGCCGGTCAGCAACACCAGACCGAGCGCAACCAGCGACGCAAGCCCGATGTAGTTCAGCAGCGTGATCGAGAACGCGGACAGCACGAACGGCGCCAGCGCAAGGCACAACGCGAAGGCGGTTATCAGCAGGGTCGACCGCTGCAGCTTCACTCGCTGACTTTCATTCATCGTCCTCCACGTGGTGCGCGGTGAGGGAACGCCACAGCAGCACCGGAATGATCAGCGTGAACACGATCACTTCCTTGTACGCGCTGGCCCAGAACGAAGAGAATGCCTCGATCAATCCGACCAGCAACGCACCCAGCGCCGCGACCGGATAACTTGCCAGTCCGCCGATGATCGCCGCAACGAACCCTTTCAGGCCGATCAGAAACCCGGTGTCGTAGTAGATCGTCGTAATCGGCGCGATCAGGATGCCGGATACCGCGCCGATCAGCGCGCACAGGAAAAACGACAGCTTGCCGGCGAACTCGGCCGGGATTCCCATCAGCCGCGCACCGAGACGATTGATCGCGGTCGCACGCAACGCCTTGCCGTAAAACGTGCGATCGAACAGAACCGCGAACAGCACCACCAGCAACGCCGAGCAGCCGATCACCCACAGCGACTGCGCGCTCGCGGTCAGGGCACCGAGCGTAATGGTGCCGTCGGAAAACGGCGGCGTGCGCGAGCCTTCTGCGCCGAACACCAGCAGGCCGAGTCCCACCATCACGACGTGGACAGCCACCGATACGATCAGCAGCATCAGCACGGAGGCTTCGGCCAGCGGCTGGTACGCAAGGCGATACACCATCGGCCCAAGCGGCACCACAATCGCCAGAGCAAGCGCGATCTGCGCCACCATCGGCCAGCCCTGCGCGGAGACTGCCCGCAGCAACACGAACAGCGCGATCGGATAGGCGAGATTCCACGCGAGCGTTGCCGGAACGGTTCGCCACCGGTGCGTCCTGGCGGCGGTGATCAGATCGCCGAGCGCGACCAGCGCGCCGGCAATCAGCAGCAGAATCACTGTCCCCGGTGAACGGCCTGCCTGCAGAGCGACCAGCGTCAGCGCACCGTACGCAACGAACTCGCCCTGCGGAATGAAGATCACGCGTGTTACTGAAAACGCCAGCACCAGTGCCAGCGCCAGCAACGCATAGATCGCACCGTTGGTAATGCCGTCCTGGGCGAGCAGCAGTGCGATATCGAAATTCATGTGATCGGTGATCGGTGATCAGTGATCGGTTAAAGCCAAGCGTAGCGAACATAAACCAAGGGCCGCATAAGCGGCCCTTGTCGTTACCGATCACCGATCACCATCGACCGATCACTATCATTTCTGCATCACCCACTTGCCGTCGCGAATCTGGATCATTACCGCGGCGCGCTGGTCGAGGCCGAGGTGATCGGTCGGACTCATGTTGAAGATGCCGTGCGCGCCGGCGGCGTTCTTCACGCCTTCGAGCGCGTCTCTCAGCGCGGCACGGAACTCCTTGGTGCCCGGCTTCGCCTTCTTCAGCGCGACCGGAATCGCCTGCTGCAGGAGCACGCCCACGTCCCACGCATGCGCGCCGAAAGTCGATACGCTGCCCTTGCCCTGCGCGGCTTCGTAGGCGGTGACGTACGCTATCGCGCTCTTGCGTACCGGATGGTCGTTGGGCAACTGTTCGGTGACAAGCACCGGTCCGGCCGGCAGAAATGTGCCTTCGCAATCCTTACCGCACACGCGCAGAAAGTCATTGTTGGCCACGCCGTGCGTCTGATAGATCTTCCCCGCATAGCCTCGCTCTTTGAGCGTCTTCTGCGGCAGCGCGGCCGGTGTGCCGGCACCGGCGATCAAGATCGCATCGGGACGCGCGCTGATCAGCTTCAACACCTGCCCGGTGACCGATGTGTCGCTGCGCTGATACCGCTCGTTACCGGCGATCTTCAGGCCGCGGGTTTCGGCGATCTTCGAAAACTCATTCCACCAGCCTTCGCCGTAGGCGTCTGCGAAACCGATAAAGCCGACCGTCTTGATACCCTGGCCGAGCATGTGCGCGACGATGACAAGCGCCATCTGCTGATCGTTCTGAGGTGTCTTGAATACCCAGCGGCGCTTGGCATCGACCGGGTCGACGATACGGCTCGACGCCGCCATCGAGATCATCGGCGTTTCGCTTTCGGCAGCCACCTCGATCATCGCCAAGGAGTTTGGCGTGATCGTCGAGCCAACGAGCACGTCAACCCGGTCCTCGCTGATCAGCTTGCGCGAGTTTCGTACCGCGGTGGTCGTGTCGGACGCGTCGTCGAGCACGATGTAGTTCACCTTGTGGCCACCGATCGTCTGCGGCAGCAACGGAAATGTATTGCGCTCGGGGATGCCGAGCGACGCCGCGGGGCCGGTGGCCGAGAGCGTGACCCCGACCTTGATTTCCTGCGCGGATGCGGCGCTGGTGCCGAGTGCGACGGCAAGTGCCGCGATCAATCTGATGGCTTTCATTTGTCTCCTCTTGTTTGTCAAACGATTGCAGATGTACATCAAACCAAATTCAAACCCTTTCAACAAGCAGGGCGATACCCTGCCCCACCCCGATACACATCGTCGCCAGCGCATAGCGCCCGCCGGTCGCGTGAAGCTGGCGCGCGGCGGTCAGCGCAATACGGGCGCCCGAGGCGCCAAGCGGATGACCCAGTGCGATGGCACCGCCGTTCGGGTTCACATGCGGCGCGTCATCAGGCAGCCCGAGCTGCCGCGTCACCGCCAGCGCCTGTGCCGCGAACGCTTCATTCAGTTCGATCACATCAATGTCGGCAACCTTCAGCTTATGGCGCTCGAGCAGCTTCTGCGTCGCCGGCGCCGGACCGATTCCCATGATGCGCGGCGGCACGCCCGCCGCCGCAATGCCGCGCAGCCGCGCTATCGGATTCAATCCGTACTTGCCAGCCGCATCTTCGCCGGCAATCAACAGCGCCACTGCACCGTCGTTAATGCCGGAAGCGTTGCCGGCGGTCACCGTGCCGTCCGGCCGTACGACACCCTTCAGTTTCGCCAGTGCATCCAGCGTAGTGTCGCGCGGATGTTCATCCTTGCTGACGACCGTTTCACCTTTCCTGCCCGGAATCGTCACGGGAACGATCTCTTCGTCGAAAAACTCGTCCGCGTACGCAGCGGAGTAACGCTGCTGTGAACGCAATGCGAACGCATCCTGATCGGCACGCGCAACGCCGAAATCCGCGGCGACGTTCTCTGCCGTTTCCGGCATCGAGTCAATGCCGTATTGCGCCTTCATCTGCGCGTTCACGAAGCGCCAGCCCAGTGTGGTGTCGAACACCGAGTTGCTGCGTGAAAATGCCGAGTCTGCCTTCGGCATTACGAACGGGGCACGCGACATTCCCTCGACGCCGCCGGCGATCATCAGCTCGGCTTCACCGGCCCGAATCGCGCGGGCGCAGATTCCGACAGCATCCATGCTGGAGCCGCACAAGCGGTTGATCGTCGCCGCAGGAACGCCGGTCGGCAAACCCGCAAGCAGCACTGCCATGCGCGCGACGTTGCGATTGTCCTCGCCGGCCTGGTTGGCGCAGCCGTAATACACATCATCGAGCGCAGCCCAGTCGACGCTGGTATTGCGCGCGACCAATGCCTTCAACGGAATCGCAGCAAGATCGTCAACCCGGACGCTGGACAGGCAGCCGCCGTAGCGGCCGAAGGGAGTGCGCACGCCGTCGCACAAAAACACCTCGTTCATCCGGTTGCCGTCAATGGCGCGGCCGATCGAGCCGGACGCGAGCGCCGTATAGCGGCATGCGCCGGCGCGCGTACTCGTGCAACACCGCCGAGAAACAGATCGGCCACTACCGGCGCCATATCTGCGTACGTCAACGGGCCCCGGTCTTTCAGCCAGGTAAAGGTCCAGTTGATCATGCCGAACAAAATCATCGTCAGCGGCTTGATCAACTCGGCGCGATCCGCCTGCGGGGCGAGCTTCGACACGACATCGGCGTAACCGAGCACCACTTTGCGCTCCTTGGCCATTACGCGTGAACGATGTGCGCGTTGCAGATACTTGACATCCTGCACCAGTACGCGATGGCGCGCCGCCGAATGCTCGTACTCGGCCATGAACAGCTCGATCAGCCTGCGCAGGTGCGCCGGCGGCGGCAACGCCTCACTGCGTACGCGATCGACGATCGCCTGCAGCCTTTCGATATAGCTCTCGGCAATGTCCGCAAGCAGATCCTCCTTGCCGTGGTAGTAGTGATACATCAGCGCCTTGGAAACACCGCACGCCTGCGCGATATCGGCAATCGACGCAGCGGCGTAGCCCTTGTCGGCAAACTGGCGCGCGGCGGCATCGCGGATTGCCGCACGCTGTTTGTCGAATCCGGCCGCCTTTGTGCGCGCCATGGTTACCTTGCGTCGTACGAGATCACGACCCGCTCGGTCAGCGGGTACGACTGGCAGGTCAACACGAACCCCTGTTCCACTTCATGCGGCTCGAGCGCGTAGTTCTTCGCCATCCTGACCCGCCCTTCGAGCACCCTGGCGCGACACGTGCTGCACATTCCACCCTGACATGAGAACGGCAGATCGATTCCCGCCGCACGGCCGGCATCGAGAATCGAATGCTGCCCCGGCATAAAATCGACTTCGCGGCGGACACCGTCGACGATCAGCTCGACATGCGACTGGGCCGCCTCGGCATCATCGACTGCCTGCGCCGAATCGCCCGGAATACCGAAGCGCTCAACGTGCACGTGGCGTGCAGGCACACCGGCCGCGATCAAAGCGACCTCGACTTCGTCGATCATCGTCAGCGGGCCGCAGACAAACGCCTCGTCGATCGTGTCGGCCGGCAGCAGCGACTCGAGGAAGCGGTTGACCTTGGCGGCATCGATCCGGCCATTGAACAGCTCCACATCCTGCGCCTCGCGCGAGAACACGTTGTAGAGCCGAAAGCGCGTCATGTAGCGGTCCTTCAGATCCTCCAGCGCCTCGTGAAACATGACCGATGCCTGCCTGCGGTTGCCATAGACCAGTGTGAAGCGTGACCTCGGCTCGCGCGCCAGCGTCGTGCGAATCAGAGACAGCACCGGCGTGATCCCGCTGCCCGCGACAAAGGCCGCGTAATGCTTGCCATGCGCGGCATCCAGCGGCGTGAAAAAACGGCCTTCCGGCGTCATCACATCGACCATATCGCCGGGCTTCAGCGCGTCGTTGGCCCATTGCGAAAACTTGCCTCCGCCTAACTTCTTGATCGCGACCCGGATCTCGCCGTCGTCCAGGCCTGAACAGATCGAATACGAGCGGCGCAGTTCCTCCCCGCCGAGCGTCGTGCGCAATCCAAGATGCTGGCCCTGCACAAACCGATATTCGGGCGCCAGCTCGGGCGGAACATCGAACTTGACGCTGATGCACTCGGGTGTCTCGTGCCGTACGTCGGCGATGCGCAAGGTGTGATAGCGAGGTGTCACTCTTACCACCTGCAGTTCGGGTAGGCGCGCTGCAGCGTCTGCATTTCGGCCAGCAGCGGCGTCATGTGCTCGCTGTGCAAGCCTTCCTTGCCGTGCGACAGAAACGAGGTTCGCACCGGCAGCTGCAGCATCGCAATTTCCAGCACCGGGCGCACCGCACCCAGCCACGGTCCCTCGAGTACGGACCACGCCGCACCAATGCCACTTTCGACATCGTCGTCGGTCTCCGACGCGCTGAAAAACTCTGTCGTAAACGGCCATAGCGTATCGAGCGCTCGCTGCGTGCGGGCATGCGACTCCTCCGTCCCATCGCCGAGCCGGATCGTCCAGTCGGACGCATGCGCTACGTGATACTGAGTTTCTTTCAGACTCTTGATGGCGATCCGCCGCAGGTTTTCATCGGTGGACGACGCAAGCGCCGCCCACAGTTCACGCTGAAACGCGGTGAAAAGTAAATTGCGGACAATCGTCTGTGCGTAATCCCCGTTCGGCAGCTCGACCATCGTCACATTGCGGAACTGTTCCGCGTCGCGCGCAAACGCAAACTGGTCCTCGTCCCGGCCGTTGCCTTCCAATGTGCCTGCATGCGCATACAGCGCGCGTGCCTGGCCGATCAGATCGAGCGCGATATTGGCAAGCGCAATGTCCTCCTCGATGACCGGCCCATGGCCGCACCACTCGGAGAGCCGGTGGCCGAGGATCAGTGACGAGTCAGCCATGCGCAGCAGGTAATCGAGCCGCGCCGTGCTGTTGACGGAAACTGCGGCACTCATCACATGTGATTCACTTCATCCGGCAACGAATAGAAGGTCGGATGGCGATAGATCTTGTCGGCGGCGGGATCGAACATCTCGGGCTTTGCATCTGGATCGCTGGCAACGATCTGGTCGGCACGCACGACCCACACGCTGACGCCCTCCATGCGTCGCGTAAACACATCGCGCGCATTCTTCAGCGCCATCGCGGCGTCGGCCGCGTGCACGCTGCCGCAGTGCTTGTGATCGAGGCCGTTGCGGCTGCGGATGAATACCTCCCACAGTGGCCACTCTTTGCGATTCGCTTCCATTCCTAAGCCGCTACGCAGTCGCGACGGCGCTGTTTCGCCGCGTGCGCAACTGCTGCTTCGCGCACCCACGCTCCGTCTTCCCACGCCTTGACCCGTGCGGCCAGTCGCTCCTTGTTGCATTGGCCCTTGCCGTTGACGACGTCCCAGAACTCGTTCCAGTCGATCGGGCCAAATTTCCAATGACCAGACGCTTCGTCGAATTTCAGCTCCGGATCGGGCAGCGAAACGCCGAGCAATTTGGCCTGCGGCACCGTCGCATCCACAAACTTCTGCCGCAGCTCATCGTTGCTGATCCGCTTGATGCCCCATTTGATGGAGTCGCCGCTGTGTGTCGATTCACTGTCGTGCGGGCCGAACATCATCAGCGACGGCCACCACCAGCGGTCGACCGCGTCCTGCACCATCGCGCGCTGCTCGGCCGAGCCCTTCATCAAGGTCAGCAACAGGTCATAGCCCTGGCGCTGATGAAACGATTCTTCCTTGCAGATGCGAATCATCGCGCGGGCGTAGGGCCCGTATGAACAGCGGGTCAGCGGAATCTGATTCATGATCGCCGCGCCGTCGACCAGCCAGCCGACGACGCCGATATCGGCCCACGTCTTCGTCGGGTAGTTGAAGATCGATGAATACTTGGCCTTGCCGGTGTGCAAGGCTTCGATCAGCTCGTCACGCGATACGCCAAGCGTTTCCGCCGCTGAGTACAGGTACATGCCGTGG
>JBGTEW010000025.1:0-4344 GCA_041747615.1 Burkholderiaceae bacterium
GCCGCCACCGGTTCGACCGGGTTCAGGGCCTGTGCCGCGTAGGCGAACCACGCATACGGCTGCTCGCACACCGCGATCGCAGGCAGCGAAGACGACTGCGACTGCAAGGCATCGCGGTCCGCCGCGCTGACAACGATCGCACCGGCGCGGGTCTTCAGCGCATCCGCGCGATAAATGGGGTTGGCCAGAAATGCAAGATCGGAGTGCGTGGCGGACGAAAGCGCGGCCACCCCGGTCAGCTGGACGCCCGCCTCTCCGACGAGCGTCGCACGCAACTTCCCGTCTGAGCGCCCGGCAACCGCGTCATTGAGGTCGGCCAGCGACACACCGACCGCCGACATGCCGGTTATCGGGCTGTATTGAGCGCCCGCAGCACTCGCTCGGTGATGTCGATGCGGGGATTGAAGTAAACGGCTTCCTGCACGATCAGATCGTATTTTTCCTGCTCGGCGATCTGCCGAATGATGCGGTTGCTGCGCTCGACCAGGCCCTGCATTTCCTCGTTGCGGCGTTGATTGAGATCCTCGCGCAGCTCGCGCTGCTTGCGCTGGAACTCGCGATCAAGTTCCGTCAGCTCGCGCTGGCGGCGCACGCGATCGGTCTCGGTCATCACCGGCGAATCCTTTTCGAAGCGCTCAGCCATCGTCTTCAGCCGCGCGCCCATTTCTTCCATTTCCTTGCCGCGCTTTGAAAACTCGGCCTCCAGCTTCTGGCTCGCCGCGCGCGCCGGCACGGACTCGCGCAGAAGGCGCTCCGGGTTGACCACACCGATCTTGAGCTCCTGCCCCGCTGCCAGCGGCGCCGCTGCCATCAGCGTGGCCGCGAGCATCGCCTTCAATGGTTTGCGCCAGTCAGCGCGCCACGTGTGAAACATACTCATGCCTCCTCGGAAGCAAAATTCTCGCACATCAGAATCCGGTTCCGACCTGGAACTGAAAGCGCTGCACCCGATCTTCCGGTTTGCGATTGATCGGGTACGCGTAGGAAAGCTTCAACGGACCCAGCGGTGAGATCCACGCGATGCCGATGCCGACCGAATAACGAAGGTCGCTCAGGTCCGTCCGCTGATCTTCGTAGACGGGACGGCCGTTGACCAGAACAAAGTTGCCACTCGAGTCGCGCGCAGGCTCGAGGCCCCACACCTGGCCGGCATCGACAAAGCTCAATGCACGCAGCGTGCGATCGGCTCCCGGGATCGGGACATACGCCTCGAACGAGAAGTTCAGGCGCCGGTTGCCGCCCAGCGGGCTGGTGTCGACATCGCGCGGTCCGAGGCTGCCCGTTTCGTAGCCTCGCACGCTGCCGATGCCGCCCACGTAGTAGTTCTTGAAGAACGGATACGGATCGCCGCCGTAACCGTCGCCGTAACCGATCTCGCCGTTGAACGCGAGCGTCACGCGGGGGAATATCGGAAAGAACTGCTGGTATTGGTAATTGAGCCGGTAGTACTGCAGGTCCAATACCGGCAGGCCGATCTCGCTGAATGCGCGCTGATACTTGCCGCGCGTCGGCACCAGCAGGTTGTCGCGATCGTCGCGCGACCAGCCGACCGTCAGGGCCAGCGAATCGGACTTCTCGCCGAAATCCTCGACGTACTCGACGTACCTGAGCGGTGAAAACGGCGTCAGCCCGATGTCGGTCTGCTCGTACCGCAAGCCGAAGAACACGCGGTCGAACTCGGTGAACGGCACACCGAAGACCACCCCGCCGCCGCGCGTCGAATAATTGATGCTCGACAGTCCGAGCTCGGCCAGGTCGGACTTGCGGTCGAACAGTTCGATCGAGCGGCTGATGCCCTCCGGCGTGACATAGGGATCGGTATGCGCGATCGCGATCACGCGATTTGCGCGGCTGGTGTTGATCTCGAGCGAGAGCGCATTGCCCGAGCCGAACAGATTCTGCTGCGCAATGCCGGCGCTGATGACGACCCCTTCCGCGCTCGAGTAGCCTGCGCCCAGCTGTATGTTGCCGGTCGCGCGCTCCTTGACCGTCACGTTGACGTCGACCTGATCGGGTGCCGTTGGCACCGCAGGTGTCTCCACCGTCACCGACTCGAAGAACCCGAGACGGTCGATGCGATCGCGTGACAGCCGCACGCGGTCGGAGTCGAACCACGCGCTTTCGTACTGTCGGATCTCGCGCCGGATCACTTCGTCGCGCGTGCGCGTGTTGCCGGCAATGTTGACGCGGCGGACATAGACTCGCCGGCCGGGATCAACCGCGATGGTGAACGCCACCTGGCGCTTGTCTCGATCGGCTTCGGGAACCGGATTGGCGCTGGCAAACGCATATCCGAGCGTGCTCATGCGATCGGTGATGCGCTTGGCGATCGCGTTGATCCGCTCGGCGCTGAACACCTCGCCCGCCTTGACGTCGATCAGCGGCTGCAGCTCCTCATCGAGGCCGAGCAGCTCCCCGCTTAGCTTGACGCCTGAAACCGTGTAGCGCTCGCCCTCGGAGACATTGATCGAGACGAAGATGTCGCGCCGGTCGGGGCTGATCGATACCTGCACCGAATCGATCTTGAAGTCGAGATAGCCGCGGTTCAGATAGTAGGAACGCACCGACTCCAGATCGGCCGACAGCTTCTGCCGCGAATACTGGTCGCGCTTGGTGTACCAGGACAGCCAGTTTGGAGTCGATAGCTCCATTTGCGAGCGCAATGCGCCATCGCTGAACACCGTGTTGCCGGTGAACGTGATCGTGCGGATGCGCGAAATTTCACCTTCGTCGACCGCGATCGAAACATTGACACGATTGCGCTCGATCGGTGTGACGGTGGTCTTGACCTCGACGCCGTACAGGCCGCGCGACAGGTACTGGCGGCGCAGCTCCTGCTCGGCGCGCTCCAGCAGCGAGCGATCGAAAATGCGGCCTTCGGCCAGGCCGACCTCGCCCAGCGACTTGACCACCGTGTCCTTGTCGAACTCGGTAACGCCGGCCAGTTCGATCGCCGAGATCGCAGGACGCTCGTCGACGAACACGACCAGCACGTCGCCATCGACTTCAAGCCGCACATCCTTGAAAAGACCGCTGGCATACAGCGCTCGGATCGCCTGAGTGCCGCGCTCGGGATCGAAGCGATCGCCGACGCGGATCGGCAGATACGAGAAGACGGTGCCGGGTTCGGTTCGCTGCACGCCCTCGACACGAATGTCGCGCACGACGAATTCCTGCGCGGAAGCGGCGACACACCAGGTCGCTATGACGGCAGCCGCGAGGTGGCGCAAAGTTGCAGGCATCCTGCGCCGAGGTACTACGCGGCGATTCAACTTGTTTGTCCCCGTGAACTTATTATCAGCGCTACCGAGATCAGGACAGCAGCCGCAACACGTCGTTGTAAAGCGCCAGCACCGTCAGCAGTCCCAGCAACGCAACGCCTGCGCGTTGGCCCCACTCGACTACCCAATCTGCAGGCGGGCTGCCCTTGAAAATTTCGATCAGATAATACAGTAGGTGTCCACCGTCGAGCATCGGGATCGGCAACAGGTTCAGCACCGCAAGACTGATCGACACCAGAGCGAGAAAACCGAGAAAAGATGCGAGCCCGATGCGCGCGGTCTGTCCTGCGTAATCGGCGATCGTCACCGGGCCGGACAGGTTTTTCCACGATGCTTCACCGGTCAGCATCTTGCCGAGCATCTTCAGCGAGTACACGGCCGTGTCCGCGGTTCGGTCAACCGCGCGCGGAACGCTCTCGACGGGACCGTATTGCACCTTGACCGGCGGCAGGCGATCGCTGAGCTCGGCGCCGATGCGACCAAACGAATTGCCGTTGTCGGTCACGAGCGCGGGCGTGACCTGCAGGCGGATCAGCCGCTCGTCGCCATCGCGCTCGACGCCAAGTTGCATCGGCCGGTTGGGCGATGCTCGAATCTGTTCACGCAGCCGAGCGGCGGAGCCGATCGGCTCGCCATTCACCGATACGATCCGGTCGCCGGGTCGAAGCCCCGCCTGCAATGCGGGGCTCGCCTCGGTGACGCGGCCGATACGCGTCGGGCCGCTATACAAAACGAAGCCGAGCCTGCCGATCAAATCACCGTCCAGGTCTTCGGGCGCCAGCTCAGCGGGGTTCACGGTCAACGAGCGGCGTTGTCCTTCTCCGCGTTCGACTTCGAGCGCGATCGGGTCACTTGAGACCGCGCGCTGCAGCAACAGCCAGCGCAGCTCGTTCCAGGAGCGAACTGGATTGCCGTCCACATCGACGACGGTGTCACCGGCAACCAATCCCGCACGCGCGGCCGCGCTGGCAGGCGGCGGCGTTCCCACGACTGCAGCGGGCTCGAAGACACCGACAACACTGAGGAACCAGTACACCGCAACCGCCAGCAGCAGGTTGGCCAC
>JBGTEW010000026.1:0-4329 GCA_041747615.1 Burkholderiaceae bacterium
GCTTGCGACTTCGAGCACGTCGCCGACGTCGTCGATGGTAGCGGGGCGGACACACACGCCCCGAGCGTTGAGGCAGGCAATCCGGATTCGTCCGACCTTGAATCCTGCTGCAGCCACAGTGTGCATGCGATCTCAGAGCACGTCAGAACTGCAGCAGTTGACGCGAATGTCGGCCTGAGCACATCGACTCTGCACGCTCTTTCCGCCGGTGTCGCTTCTCTGTCGCTGCACAGGGTCCGTCCGGATCCGATACGACGGCTGCACGCTTTACCGCCGCCTGAACCTGTCTTCAAGCGCGTTCCGAAGCTCTTGATCTGATTTCCGCGCTGTGCGGGCGCCATCGGCGCGGCCGCCGGTTGTCAGCTTACATATCTGCGTTCGCATCTGCGCCTATACGTCGCTGTCGCCAGCCAGGTCGCCATTAAAGATTCACGCGTGCTGGACTTGTTGGCAGCTCCAGCAAACGCAAACATGAATTTATTCAACCCTTAAGGAAAAACGCTATGAAAACCTCAAAACTAGTTGCCGCAATCGTTGCCTGTGGACTGTCTGTGCCGATGGTATCGGCGCAGGAAAAAGCTCCCCCCGCCAAGCCAGCGATGAGCATGGACATGGACAAACAAATGCCCCAGATGCAGGAGAACATGAAAAAAATGCAGCAGCAAATGGAAAAACTCCGCGCGACAAGCGACCCGAAGGAACGCCAGAAGCTGATGCAGGAGCACATGCAGACCATGCAGGAAAACATGAAGGCGATGCGCGGCATGAACGGCCCGACGATGATGGGGATGATGGGAAGCAAGCCCGGCGCGACGGGCCACGGCATGATGGGCGGCGATCCGAAGCAACAGCAGGAAATGATGGGGCGGCGTATGGACATGATGCAGATGATGATGGAGCAGATGATCCAACATGACCAAATGAGGGAGTCCGTGCCCGCCAAATAAAGGCGAACTTTGATTCTGCGTTTGATTGAGGAGCGAATACGATGCGCAAATCAGTACCCGGCTTCGCGGTGCTCGTCGCCACGGCCGCCATGTCTTTTTCGGTCGTAGCCGGCGCCTTTGGATTGAGTGCGGCGCTGGCGGCCTCCTCCGCGGCTGCCAACCCGAACCTCCCGGCCCAGACCAGCAGCGCCCGCGAGGTGACAGTCAAAGTCACACCCAAGAACCTGGCGAGTAACGCCGGCAGCTGGGAGTTCGCCGTCGTGTTCGACACGCACAGCCAGGACCTGCGTGACGATCTGGTGAAGTCATCGCTATTGCTCGATGGTGCGGGTGGACAGCATTCGCCTATCGCCTGGGACGGCGCCCCGCCGGGCGGCCATCACCGTGAAGGTGTGCTGCGGTTTCAGCCCATATCGCCGCGGCCGCGATCGATTGAGCTGCGAATTACGCGCGCCGGAGAAGACGCACCGCGTTCATTTCGGTGGCAACTCAAATGAAATCGCGGCGCTCAATCTCTAGTTCCGGTACTTGAAAGAAGTCGATTCATGCGAATGGGTAGATGAACGTTGGTCTTCCTGGGTCGCGCGACGACCCGTAAGGACTCGCGGCTAAAACGACTTGTCGGCTGCACCTTGCGAGCTGCGGCGGACGAAGTCGAGCACCGCTTCGCGATAGGTCGTGCCGCCGATGCGGCTGGCACCCGAGTGAGTGCCGCCTTCGATCTTGACGATCTGCTTCACCTTGCTGGAGGCGGCTGCGTACAACTCGTCCGCCATCGCGTGCGGAACGATGCCGTCGGCAGTGCCGTGAATGATCAACAGCGGCACCTCGACTTTAGCGATCTTGGTGGCGGAATCGAACGGTTGGGTCACGACCAGTCCGATGCCGGGTACCCAGCCATACTTCGTCGCGCGCACCATGGCTGAAATCGACGTGAACGTAGATTCGATGATCACGCCGCCGATCTGATTGTTCGGTTTGTTTAGCGGCCCGGCCGCCAGATGGATCGCCAGCGCCCCGCCCAGGCTGTGCCCATAGATGAAACGCCGCGCCGGATCGGGCTCGCGCCGCTTCAGTTCTTCGAGTGCAACCTGCGCATCTTCGTAGGCCGTCTGTTCGGAGGGCAGCAGCTCAGTGCTCTTGCCGAAGCCCCGATAGTCGACCGCAAGCACGTTAAAGCCGAAGTCGGCCCAGCGCGACATGCGAAACACGCTGCCGTTCAGGTTCCAACGCGCGCCGTGCAGATAGAGCACGGTCGGCGCCCGCTTCGCATCGGCCTGCGGCACGTACCAGAAGTTCAGATGCTGGCCGTTGGCCAGCTTGACCTGGTATTCCTCGGTGCCCGGTAGCGGCTCGGAGAACCAGCGCTGGGCGCCGTTTCTTGGATCGAAGATCGCCTGGCGCTGCCATTCGTCGATCGACGCGCAGCCAATAGCGCCTCCGCCGATGGCTAGCGCGGCCACCAACAACGTGAGCGGACGAGTGAGGAAGCGTGGCACGGTTTTTTGACGGTAAGCCCAGGCAAGAGTTCTCGCTATCGAGCGTGTGGACTACTCAGCCCACTTCAACGCTTCCGGGCGGATTTCAGCTGACGCGTGTTCAGCCCTAGCATCGTTCCGCGGCAGTTCTTCGAGCCGCAGCGGCACTCGTAATTCTTTCTCAGCGTGGGCGTCAGGCGCTCTTCGATCGTCAGCGAATAATCGTAGTTGAGCTCCTCTCCGGCACGGATATCACGCAGCGCCTGGATGAACACTCTTCCATCATCCGTTTCCTCGGTCTCGCAATTCGGGTCGCACGAATGGTTGATCCAGCGCGCGGCGTTGCCGCCCACGCCGGCATCGATCACCGTCTTTTGATCCTCAAGCGAGAAAAAGAACGTGTGATATTCGTCGTTCGGGTCGGACGGCGAGCGGTGATCGGCTTCCTTCCAGTTGATTCGCTCGCCCCTGTACTCGATGATCTTCTCGCCGGCCTTGAGGCGGCGTGCTGCGTAAACGCCGCGTCCGTGGACTCGCGAGTTCTTGACGACGATGCGTGGTTTGCGTTGTGTTGGCATGGATGGCGAGTGAGAGCTAAAGGCGTGACCGACTAGCTGAGGCCCATCAAGCGGCGCAGCTCGTTGATCGGGTTCGATTTCAATACGTCGATCAGATTGTTGAACTGATCGGTCCACAGCGAAAAATGCGGATTCGGTTCGATCGGCTCCGCCGCTTCGACGAGCCGTTGGTCGTCGAAGGCTTGGGGTGAGCTCGCGATCAGCACCCAGTCGGTCAGCGAGGCCGAACTGTCGTCCGGCGGCGAATCGGTGACCAGCCTTGCGGTCAGCCCGGCGGCTTGGGCGATGTTGGCCAACACCGGCTTCAGGTCCAGAAAGCGATTGGAGATGTGGACGGCCAGGATGCCATCGGGCTTCAAGTGCCTGAAGTACAGCTGCATCGCTTCGTAGGTAATCAGATGGACCGGGATCGAGTCGCTGGAGAAGGCGTCGATCGCCAGGATGTCATAGCGTTGCGGACCCGCGGCCAGCTCGCGCTCCAGCGACAGGCGCGCATCGCCAATGGCGTAATCGATTGCGGCGGACGAAGCGCTCAGATATGAGAACTGGCTCTTGGCCAGCGCTAGCACGTCCGGGTCGAGCTCGTAGAACCGCACAAAGTCGCCCGCGCGGCCGTACGCCGACAGTGTGCCGACACCCAGGCCGACGAAGCCAAGGCGTACCGGGCCACCGGCCTGCTTCGCTTCGATGGCGCGGCCAACACCCGATGATGGTGCGTAGTACGTTCCCGGCTCGAGTCTCTGTGGATGGATCGTCCGCTGCTCGCCGTGCAGGATCACGCCATGAAGCAGTCGCCGCACCTGCTGGTCGCCTTCGCCCTGCTCGCGTACGCGCAGCGTTCCGTAGAAATTGCGATGCATGTAGACAACGTCATCGCGCAGAAACCCGATGTACTCGCTGCCGAACCAGGCGGTCGCCAGCGTTGCCACGACTGCCGGGCCGATCAGCCAGCGCGTCTTCATCGCGACGAACACCGCCAGCGAAGCGAGCAGCACGAGTGCCAGCGGCAGCTCGAAGTACGTTGAAAACACGCGCGGCGCCACCAGGCCCACCAGCAGTCCACCCACTGCACCGCCAAGCGAAATGGTCAGATAAAACTGTGTCAGATAGCGCGGAACCGGCTTGCTGAGCGCCAACTCGCCGTTGCAGAAAAACGCCGCCATCGCCATCCCGATTGTGTACAGCGGCACCGCCAGGCCGACGTCGAGCACGCCACGATTGGCGGACAAACCCGCCGCCATCGCGACCGCCAGCAGCAGCGTCGGGAACACAAACCAGTTGCGCTGATACCAGCCACGCCCGCCCCGGCCTTCGAACGCAACCACA
>JBGTEW010000027.1:0-4494 GCA_041747615.1 Burkholderiaceae bacterium
TCCATCACGACGCGCCCGTTCTCGAGGATGTAGCCGTACTTGGCATACTTGAGCGCGATATTCGTGTTCTGCTCGGCCAGCAGGAACGACACGCCTTCCTTGGCATTCAGGTCGTGCACGATGCCGAAGATTTCTTCGACGACCTGCGGCGCCAGCCCCATCGACGGTTCGTCCAGCAGGATCATCGACGGCCGGGCCATCAGAGCGCGGCCAATCGCAGTCATCTGCTGTTCCCCACCCGACGTGTAGCCGGACTGACTCGTCCGCCGTTCCTTCAGCCGCGGGAAGTACGAGTAAACTTTCTCAAGATCCGTCGCGATGTCGGTGCGCGATGTTCCGCGCTTTGAGGCTCCGCGCGAATAAGCACCGGTCAGCAGATTCTCCTCAACGGTCAAATGCGCAAAACAGCGCCGCCCTTCCATTACCTGGACAACTCCGCGCTTAACGAGCTCGTAAGCAGTCAACCCCTGAATACGCTCTCCGCGTAGTTCGATCGATCCCTTGGTGACGTTGCCGCGCTCGTCGTGAAGCAGATTGGACACCGCGCGCAGCGTCGTGGTCTTGCCCGCTCCATTGGCGCCCAGCAGCGCCACGATGCCGCCTTCTGGAACCGTCAGCGACACGCCTTTGAGCACTAGGATCACATGGTTGTAGATGACCTCGATGCCGTTGATGGAAAGCAACATGATCAGGGGCGGGGAAACTGCGTTCAGGGTCGCGGGCGCGCTGCGAGCACGCCCGCGACTGAAGTCTGAAGCTTACTTCTTGGCGGCAGCAGGCGCTTTTGCCGGTGCTTTCGCCGGTGCGGCCGTCTCCTTCATTTCCGCTTCGCAACTGCGACGCGTGATTTTCTTTTCCGACGCGTAGCGCGTTGAAGTATCGCGAATCAGCGGGCGGATGATCTGCATGTCGGCCTCGTACCAATCGGACGTGTAGTTCCACTGCTTGCCGTCCCATTGATGGATGCGTGCCACACGCGCGCCTTCATGATCGCGGCAGTTGGTCGCGAGCGGACGCATCGTTCCGGTCAGCCCAAGGGCCTCGATCCGCTTGGCATCGATGTTCAGATTCTCGAGGCCGTAGCGCACCTGCTCGCCCGTCAGCGGCTTGGTCCCATAGCGCAGCTGCGCTTGCCGGACGCCTTCGACGCCGAGCATCGCGCTGATCATTCCGCGCGTGTACAGCACGGTGCCCACTTCCTCTTTGGGTCCGGTGCCTTGTCCCTTGCCATGGACCAGTTTCAAGATGTCTTCATGCATCTTGGCGCGGTCATCGCTGTGCTGCAGCGCCAGGCCGTTAAAGCCCTTGGCATCGGCGCCCACCGGAGTGACGTCGGGCTCGGCTGCCGCCCACCAGACACCGTACATGCGATCACGCGGAAAGCCGGTGGCCACCGCTTCGCGCACGGCGGTCGAGTTCATCACGCCCCAGCCCCACAGGAACACGTAGTCGGGGCGGTTCTGACGGATCTGCAACCACGCCGCTTTCTGCTCGACGCCCGGATGCGTGACCGGAATCGTCTGCAACTCGAAACCATGCAGTTTCGATCGCTCGGTCAGCAGAGGAATCGGCTCCTTGCCATACGGCGAATCGTGGTAGACGAGCGTGATTTTCTTGCCCTTCAGCTTGTCGAAACCGCCATTGATCTTGGCAACGTGCTGTACCAGGATGTCGGCCGCGCTCCAGTAGGTGCCCAGCAGCGGAAAGTTGTAGGGAAAGATTTCGCCCTCGACCGAGTCCGCGCGCCCGTAGCCGGCGGTGATGATCGGAATCTTGTCGGCAACCGTCTTGTCGGTGATCGCAAACGTCACGCCGGTTGACAGCGGGTGGAACAACGTGGCTCCGGTCGGGCCCTTGCCCTTCAGCCGCTCGTAGCATTCGACCCCGCGATCGGTCGCGTACCCGAACTCGCACTCCTCGAACGTGATCATCACTCCGTTGATCCCGCCCTGCGCGTTGACCAGTTTTAGATAATCGACGTAGCCATTTGCCCAGGGTGTGCCGTTGGGCGCATAGGCGCCGGTCCTATAAACGAGCACAGGGAAAAATTGTTCGCCTTTGCCAGCGGCCGGCGCCTTGGTTTGTGCGGCGACTGGCGCCGACATACCCAGCGTGACGGCGGCCGCGACGCCGGCGAGAGCGAGCGTCATGCGCGCTTTCGTTCGATGCAGAACTGCCATTGGTGGTCTCCTTCGGTCCGGTTCGTTAGATGAAGGCCATTTCCGCCTTGGACCTCTTTCAGTGCGGGAACGGCCAAAGTCGCAACTTCTCTTTACCAATCGCCCATAAACGTGCCAGCCCGTGCGGTTCAACAATCAAGAAGAACACAATCAGACTGCCGAAGATCATGAACTCCAGATGCGACGCCAGCGCGGTCGAGATCGGCACTCCGAACCACAGGGGTACCTGATTCAACAGGATCGGCAATATCAGAATGAACGCCGCGCCGAAGTATGCGCCAAGCAATGAGCCCATGCCGCCGATGATGATCATGAACAAAAGGTTCAGTGAAAGGTTGATATTGAACGCCAATGGCTCCCAGGCGCCAAGGTGGACAAACCCCCACAAGGCGCCCGCCACGCCGGCGTAGAACGAGCTGACGGCAAACGCCGACAGCTTGGCGGTCAGCGGCTTGATGCCGATCACCGCGGCGGCAACGTCCATATCGCGCGTCGCCATCCAGGCACGCCCGATGTGCCCGCGAACCAGGTTTTTCGCCGCCAGGGTCAGCACAATCGCCACCGACAGAACCAGCAGATATTTGTCCACCGGCGATACGACGGTCCAGCCGAAAATGTCGACGGGCGATGTCGATACCGAGCCCGAGGGCGCGTAATTGGTGAACCATTTGACCCGCGCAAACAGCCAGTCGATGAAAAACTGGGCGGCCAGGGTGGCAACCGCGAGATAAAGTCCCTTGATGCGCAGACTGGGAATGCCGAACACCGTGCCGACCAGCGCCGCGATACCGCCTCCCAGAACCAGCGCCAGCAGGAACGGCATTCCATCGACGCGAATCATCAGGTTGTATGCCGCGTACGCGCCGACGGACATGAAAGCCGCCGTTCCGAGCGAGATCTGGCCGCAGTAACCCACCAGCAGGTTCAGCCCGATCGCCGCGATCGCAAGAATGATGAACGGAATGATCAGCGCCCGAAAAATGTAGTCGCTCGCCAATAGCGGTACGACGAGGTACGCGAATGCGATCAGCGCCACCATGAACCAGCGGTCCTGCACGATCGGCAGCAACTGCTGATCGGCGGCATAACTGGACTTGAACTGGCCGTTTTCTCTGTAGAGCATGTGGTCGCCAACCGGTCAGCTACACCCGATCGATATGTTTCTCTCCGAACAGGCCTTCCGGTCTGACCAGAAGGAACAGCAACGCAAGCATGTACGCAAACCAGTTCTCGATCCCGCCGCCGGCGAGGTCGAACTGCTTGACCAGGATTGGCCCTAAGAACACTTCGGCGAACTTTTCTCCGACGCCGATGATCAGTCCGCCGAGAATCGCGCCCGGAACCGATGTGAACCCGCCCAGGATCACGACCGGCAACGCTTTCAGCGCGACCAGCGACACCGAGAACTGAACACCGAGTTTTGAGCCCCAGATCACGCCCGCCACCAGCGCGACGAAGCCCGCGACGGTCCAGACGATTACCCAGATGTGGTTCAACGGAATGCCGATCGATTGCGCCGCCTGGTGATCATCGGCTACGGCGCGTAACGCACGCCCGGTCGGCGTTTTCTGGAAGAACATCGCCAGAGCCAGCACCAGCAGCGCGGCGACGCCCGCAGCGACCAGGTCTTCGGTGTTGATCAGAATTCCGCCTTGAAACACGTTCTCCAGGACCAGCGCGGGTGTCTTCGGCAGTCCGGTGTCGATCCGATAGATATCGCTGCCCCAGACGGTCTGGCCGAAACCGTCGAGAAAGAACGCGACGCCCAGCGTGGCCATCAGCAGCACCACCGCGTCCTGGTTGACCAGATGACGCAGCACCAGCCGCTCGATCACCCACGCCAGGATCGCCATCACGCCGATCGCTAGAACGAACGCAACCGGCAGCGGCATCACTTCGCTCATGCGTGCGACCGACAGCGCCGCGAACAGCACCATCGCCCCCTGCGCGAAATTGAACACGCCGGACGCCTTGAAGATCAGCACAAAACCGAGCGCCACCAGTGAATAAAGCACGCCGGACATCAAGCCGCCAAGCATCACCTCGAAATAAAAGCCGGGCGCGGTGATGCCGGTGGCGAGCGGCAGCACCATGCCGACCACCAGTCCGACGATCAGCGCCACCACTGCCCAGTTCTTTTGAAGGTAGGAACTCATCAATGAGCGACGCCCAGATAGGCGTCTATCACGTTCTGGCTGTTGCGGACTTCGTCGGGGGTGCCGTCACTGATCTTCTTGCCGTAGTCGAGCACGACTACACGGTCGGAGATATCCATCACAACACCCATATCGTGCTCGATCAACACGATCGTCGT
>JBGTEW010000028.1:0-3389 GCA_041747615.1 Burkholderiaceae bacterium
CGAATTTGCCTTTCGCCATCGTTGACTCCTGACTGCTTTCTGACTCAGTAGTTCTGTTTCAATCTGGTGCCCATGACGCGGATCGAACGCGTGACCTCTCCCTTACCAAGGGAGTGCTCTACCACTGAGCCACATGGGCGGGCTGTTGGACCAAGTGGAGCGGGTGAAGGGAATCGAACCCTCGTCGTAAGCTTGGAAGGCTTCTGCTCTACCATTGAGCTACACCCGCCCGACGAATACTGTCTGTTCCTTTCATGTATCCGCACGCTCGCGAGGTTCGGTGATCCTGGTGGAGGAGGTTGGATTCGAACCAACGTAGGCGTAAGCCAACAGATTTACAGTCTGCCCCCTTTAACCACTCGGGCACCCCTCCGCGGCGAACCGCAAATTATGGTTGCGGAACAATGGCTTGTCAAACTGGCGCCGGAAGTGCGAACAGGCGTCGCCTCTGAGCCCACGTTCAAGTCTTGTCATTGGTAAGCGCTCGCTTTCATCCAATTAGCTGAGTTTCCGCTGACGGTGTAGTGGAAACATTCAATAGTCACCGGCCTGGCACAAATTCTGCACATAATTGTGCAATGCACCAGAGTCCCTCAACCGCTTCTTTCAAGCCATTGGCTGCACAACTCGGCCCCCATCATCGTGCGCGAGTGCTGCAGCATCTGCGTGCATTGCCTGCGCACGATCTGTGGCTTCGTTTCGGCTACGCAGTCACGGACGATGCGCTGCGCCGCTATGTTCGTACGCTTCATTTTGGCCGGGATGCAGTGTTTGGCATTGTCGATGAGTCCGCGCAACTGTTGGCGCTCGGTCATTTGGGATTTGACAAGAACCACGCCTCGAACACCGCAGAGCTTGGACTCTCGGTGCTGCCGCACATGCGACGTCACGGGTTCGGGCTTCGCTTGCTGGAACGAGCAGCCGTCCATGCGCGCAACCGCGGCGCTACGCAACTGATGATGAACTATATGCCGGAAAACGATGCGTTGAAGTTGCTGGCGCAGCAGGCAGGCATGCAATTGATACCGGACAGTTACGAACCGCGCGCTTATTTGCCTTTGAAACCGCCGACCGCAGCGTCAATGATGGACGAAACTTTTTCGGAAATACTGGCGGCCATCGATCTCGGCTTTCGCGTCGCAAACCGGGAGCGCACTGCGGGCAGCCCTACATCTGCTTGAACAGGTGCGTGTAATTGCGGCTGACTTCAAGCTTCTCGGGATGGCCCTTGACCAACACGAGTTGACGCCCGCGAAAGTCGCGCGTCACTCCGGCGATCGCTGTGGCGTTCACGATTGTGGCGCGATGAATCTGCCAGAACTGCTCGGGATCAAGCTCGTCGATCAGTTCCCGGATCGGCTTGCGGATCAACGCTTCGAATGACTCTGTCTGCACCCGGGTGTACTTCTCGTCCGAGCGGAAGAACAGAACTTCTGCAGTCGGTATCAGACGCAGTTGCTGTCCCACGCTCGCCTGAATCCACTGCAAATGGCTGGGTTGAGCACTGCCGCCTGCCGCGGCGTCGAGCTTTGCGCTCAGCTTGCTCAGCAACGCGCCCAGGTCACTGGGCTTCGACCCGAGGCGCTTCTGCAAGCGACTCACGGTAGTTGCCAGGCGCTCGGCCTGGGCAGGCTTCAAAACGTAGTCGACCGCGCCATGCTCGAATGCATCGACTGCATACTCGTTGTAGGCGGTGATAAACACGATATGGCATGCGTCACCGATGTGTCGCGCCGCCTCAATTCCGGTCATGCCAGGCATCCGGATGTCGAGAAAAGCGAGATCCGGACCATGCTGGCGAACCATATTGACAGCTTCTTCGCCGTTCTTAGCCTCGGCAACAACCTGCAGCTCCGGCCACACCTCTGCGAGTCGTGCGCGCAGCTGTTCGCGCATCAACCGCTCATCGTCTGCAATGATCGCCGTCGCCATACGGCGATTCTATCGGCCGGCTCAGCGGTCCGACGTCGCGTTGGTCTCGAAGGTGTACGGGACTTGGATCGTGACAATCGTTCCGCTTGGAGAATTGGCTTCAATCGACAGTCGAGCGGCGCCGCCGTACAAAGCCGCCAGCCGCTCGCGCACGTTGGTAAGACCGACGCCCGTACCCCCGCGCGCGGACTCTTCTGCGACTGCGAATCCGAGTCCGGAATCGGCGACCGTCACGCGCAGCCGTCCATTCGAAATATCAGCGGAGATCGTCAGCGAGCCGCCTTCCGGCTTCGGCTCGAGGCCGTGCCTGATCGAATTTTCCACCAGCGATTGCAGCATCATCGGCGGAAACTGCGCCGAACTGAGGCCCTGCGGAACGATCACCGAATACTGAAGCCGGTCTTCCATCCGAAATTTCAGGATCTCGAGATATGACCGGCACAGTTGAACTTCCTTGCCGAGAGTCGTCGATCCCTCGCGCATCTGCGGCAGCGCGGCGCGCAGATACTGGATCAGGCTCTTCTGCATCTTCGACGCAGTCGACGGTTCGGTCTCGATCAGATAGTCGACCGAGGCCAGCGTGTTAAATAGAAAGTGCGGCTCCACCTGCGCCTGCATCGTTTTCAGTTGCGCTTCGGCCAGCTGGCGCTTCAGGCTTTCCTCGGCCGCTGTTTCTGTCGCTGCCAGCACCCGCCGTTCAGCCCGCTGCTTTCCACCCAGCACGACCTTCACGATGATGCCGGTCAGGATCAGCAGGAAGACGAGGCTCATCAGCCAGTCGCCGCGTTCGGCTTCATAGCGGCGGGTCTCGCGAGCGACCTGTCGCTTGATCTGCTTTTCGACGATCGCTTCGATTTGATCGCGCGCACCGTCGATCGCCTGGGCCAACCGCTCGGGATCCTGAATGACGCCAGGCTCGATCTTGACGATGCGGCCTTCGGCTTCGATCGTGACGCCAGAGTCGGCCAACGCCTTCGCGACTTCCGCCGTCTCGGACGGCTTACGTTCAACCCGTATTCCTTTGCCGTCGACGATCACCGAGACCTGCTCGCCGTCATCGTCGGCCTGGATGCGAAGCCCTTTGTCGTCGAATTCGACGCGAGGATCGCTTGATTTCTTTGGCGACTGCAATGACTTCACGGGTGGCGCCGACTTACCGCCGGCCGCCTCCGGAGTAGTGATGGTCATCCCTTCGGGTCCGACCTGAAGCTGCACCTGCACCCGGTCGGGCACGCTGCGCGTGACAGAGACGGCGGCACGATCATGGAAGAAAACATTGTCGGCAATCCCGCCCAGTATCAGCAGCAACACGGCTACCAGGAAAAACTTCCTCCAGCCAACCGTAGCCAGCCAATCACCTACGCGCGCGCCAGCGCTCTTGATCGACGGGGCCGAGGCGCGGCCAGCATCAACCGCCACCTGACGAGACCATGCAAACGCACCGCGCCAGCGCGAGG
>JBGTEW010000029.1:0-15213 GCA_041747615.1 Burkholderiaceae bacterium
GCCGAGGTCGCCGCACGCTCGGCGAACGTGCGCGTAGTGAACAATGAGCTGGTGGTCGCACCGCCGTCGACAATGAGTGAGCGCACCGATGACAACGCGCTTGGCCTCAGAGTGCGCGCGGCGTTCGTCAACACACGCGAGATTTCATTTAATTCCGTCGATATCGTGACTGAGCGGCGCGTGATCTTTCTGATGGGTGCCGTTACGCAGAAGGAAGCCGATGTTGCCGCGCATGTTGCCAGTCGCGTGCAGGGAGTGCGGCAGGTCGTGCGGCTGTTCGACATTGCATCGGCGGAAGAGATCAATCGCCAGCGGGGCGGCGCCGCGGCCTCTCCTGCGCCATCATCCCCGGCACAGGCACCGATCACCACTGCGCCGGCGACGGCAACGCCGGTGCCTCCGCGCTGAGAGCGCTTGAATCGACCTCAGATCTGCAAGACGCCGTTCGTCGATCCGGGCTTGCACGCTGGCATGTTTGACTTATAGTCCGCGCGCCCTGATTCGGCGGACAAGCGAGGACGGGTCGGCACAGCGAAGTGTCGTCTTGGTTGGTTAGCAACTGGGAGGGTGCTATGAGCTGGATCATCACATTGGTCATCATCGCCGCGATCGTGTTCTGGGCAGTCGGCGCCTATAACCGGCTCGTCAGTTTGCGCAACAAGTTCAAGAATGCGTTTGCTCAGATCGATGTTCAGCTGAAGCGGCGCTACGACCTGATTCCGAACCTGGTTGAGACCGCCAAGGCCTACATGAAGCACGAGCGGGAGACGCTCGAAAACGTCACCAGAGCGCGCAATTCGGCGGTCACTGCGAATGCGGCAGCCGCGGCAAATCCAGCATCAGCGCAGGCGATCCAGGGGCTGGTTGTCGCTGAGGGCGCGCTCAGCGGTGCGTTAACGAAGCTGTTCGCGCTGGCTGAGGCGTACCCGGATCTCAAGGCGAATCAGAACATGATGCAGCTGACCGAGGAGCTGACCGCTACCGAGAACAAGATCTCGTTCGCGCGCCAGGCGTTCAACGATTCGGTGATGAGCTACAACACAGCCGTGCAGCAGGTCCCGACCAACGTGATCGCGGGCGCATTTGCGTTTTCTCCCGCCGAGCTGCTGCAATCGACCGACAGCGACGAGGAGCGGCAGGCGGTTCGCGTTCAGTTCTGACATCCCGCCGTCGATTCGATGCTGGCAATGTGGGTGGCCTTCGCGTTCGGCGCGGGGCTGATCGCGTGGGGAGTGATCAGCATCCGCCGCGGAGCGATATGGGACAGCGATATCGCCGGCGACTGGCTTCGCCGCGATGACGATCCGGCAATGTTCTGGACGGCGATCTCGCTGATCTTCACGCTCGCGGTCCTCGCGTTAGGCGTCGGCGCGATCGCCGGCTACAGTGCACGGCCGCACTAGTGGATTTTTTCCAGCACCAGGAGGTTGCTCGCCGGTCCACGCGCCGCCTGATCGTGCTGTTCGCGATCGCGGTTGTTGCGATCGTCATCGCGGTCAACTTCGCCGCTGCGGCGATCTACCTCGGCTTCCTGATGCCGACTGGCGTTGCGCGTTCGACTACGACGCTGCCCGATGGCTTTTTCACGGTCAACACCATCGCCGTGCTGGGATTGATCGGCGCCGGCACGCTGTTCAAGATGAATTCGCTTGCAACCGGCGGCGAGGCGGTCGCCAATCTCGTCGACGCGCGCGAAGTCGACATGACCACCGGCGACCTGCTCGATCGTCGCCTCGCCAACGTAGTGGAAGAAATGGCGATTGCATCGGGCGTGGCGGTGCCGCGCGTGTATGTGATGGACAAGGAAACGGCGATCAATGCGTTCGCAGCCGGTCACTCGGTCAACGATGCAGTGATTGCCGTGACGCGCGGCGCCCTGACGCGATTGTCGCGCGAGGAGTTGCAGGGCGTCATCGCGCACGAGTTCTCGCACGTGCTGAATGGCGATATGCGGCTCAATCTGCGGTTGATCGGGGTGTTGCATGGGCTGCTGATCGTCGCGCTTGCCGGCCGCTTTTTGCTCGAGGTGGGTGGCCGCAGCAAGAGTGGGCGCAGCAGCAGCGGGCGCAGCGGCAACGGGCTGGCTGCGCTGTTCCTTGCCGGCGTCGCGCTCTGGATCCTCGGCTATATCGGAGTGTTCTTTGGTCGGTTGATCAAGGCGGCAGTGTCCAGGCAGCGCGAGTTTCTGGCGGATGCCAGCGCGGTGCAGTTCACGCGCAACCCCGATGGCATCGGAGGCGCGCTGCGCAAGATCGGCGGGCTGGGCGAAACGACGGGACTCGGCACCCGCATCGACCATCCGCAGGCAGAGACGTTGTCGCATTTGTTTTTAGGCGCGGCGCGGCCCAGCTTCGTGCGCGGCTTGTTCGCAACCCACCCACCGCTCGCCGAGCGAGTGCAGCGAATTTATGGGCGCAAGCAGGAGTTCGTCGCAGCGCCGGAAAATGCATTGGCACTTTCAATGGGTGGACTCGACCCAGTGCCGGAGCCTGAGCGTCGTTCGCCGATCCGGTTTGTCCCTGGAAGCGAGGCTCTGAATGCGCTTTCGCCAGTTGCTGGCCTGGTCGCGGCCGCTGCGACGGGCGCATCGGCACCCGGCGATGTCACAGCGACGGTGGGTACCGTTGCTCCGTTCGGAAATCGAGACTTTGTGCTCGACGAATCGCAGCGCGCGACCGTCGATTCGCTGCACAACGCTGCCAATGACGCAACGCATGCGCAGCTGCTCGTATTCGCGCTGCTGGTCGAAACGGACGACACGTCGCACGGGCAGCAAAGCCGGCTGATTGCAGCAGCCTATGGTGCCGAGGCGTCGCAGATCGTAGATCGCTACCACCGGCAGATCCAGGCACTGCCGCCGGGGGCGCGGCAGCCGCTGCTCGACGTTGCAATGCCTGCCCTGCGCAAACTGACGGAGCAGGCGCGCAGTGACCTGCTGAAGCTGGCGCACGTGCTGATCGCCACTGACGGGCGCGTGTCGGTCGGCGAATTCCTGCTGTTCACGATCCTCCAGCGCCGGCTCGGACGGGATGCCGGCCGCGCAGTGCCGGTGCGGTATCGCACGGTTGGAGAACGTGCGCCTGATGCGGCACTCGTACTCTCGCTGGTTGCGGCTGTGCGGTTGCCGGCTCGCCCTGAGCATGCATTTAATGCAGGTTCGCTGCTGCTGGCGGGCTCAGAACTTCAGTGGGTGGCGCCCGACGCGATCAAGCTCGACGATGTCTCGGCCGCGCTCGATCGTTTGAACCAGCTGGCGCCGCTTGCCAAGCCTCAGCTGATCAAGGCTGCCACCGCGACCGCGTTTGTCGACAGCGAGACGAACTGGCGCGCAGCCAGCATGTTGCGCATGATCTGTGCTGCGCTGGATGCGCCGCTGCCACCGCAGGTGATGTGGGCGGAAGCTGCGGGCCACAGCCGATAACTTTCCTGAAAGATCGCATGAAATCGCGCTTGACGTCACCAAGACCTGTCTGCCTATCCTGCTCGTCCGGGAACTCGGCTTTTCCGAGCCGTATGCCGAGCGGCTTAAATGAGGTAACGGTCCCAGCTTGCATAGCTATTCCGCACCGGGCCGCGTGGAAGCGAGAGTGCGATCAGCAGAAAGCCCGAGATCACTCCGGCCCAGTCGGCAAGCGCACTGCCGCCGTCGAGCATCCACGGCGCACCGATCAGTGCTATTCCGAACAGTAGGTTGATCAAGCGCAACGGCCGCGCCATTTCGGCGAAGGCGGCAATGGACACGGTTATCACCAGTGCGCCAAGCAAATGATCGCTATCGGCCTGTGCGCCTTCGGTTCCGAATACCAGCCGGGAGCACATCAGCCACACGCCGATCGCGATCGAGGCGGCCAGCGTCCACGGGACGTTAATGCCTCCGGTCAGCGCCTCCCGCACGATCGTTCGGACCGGCGCCGCGAACTCATCCCTGGTTTGCTCCTCGCCACCTTCGATCGTGTCGCCGAACAGGAACGTGCGCAGCAGCGATTTGCCCTGCTTGCGGCGCTGATGCAGAAACTGCAGCGAGGCCAGCAGCTCATCGAACGAGTAGGGAATCTGCAGCAGCATCGCCGCGGCGGCGACCAGGCACAGCGTGCACCAGGTGCCGATTACGATCGGCTGGATGATGATGAAGAAAATGCTGACCGCGCCCAGCGGAACGACCATCACTCCGAACAGGATCACCACCCACGGCATCGTGCGCCAGCGGCGCCGGTCACCCAGCAGCCCGGTCAGGATCTCCAGGATGTAGACGAGCGCTCCGAGTCCCGCATCCGGAACCGGCCACGCCTTCGAAACGTCGGAAGTAATGATGCGTTCGGTGCCGTCGCCGAAAAACGGATCCCACGCCGCATCGATATGCCCCAGCTGATAAGCGGCCAGGTAGCGCGATACGAGCAGGCCGACGAATGCAAGGGCGATGATCGGCAGCCGTTGCAGCCATGCCGAAGGATTGAAGTCCCAGCCCGGCGGCGTATCGGGTCCGGTGGCACGGGCGATCGGACTGACACCTGACACCGGCGGCAGCAGCAGTGCAAAGCCGATCACGAACGCGCCAACCAGGGTGTCATTCAGGTACGCAGCCGCACTCGGCGTCCAGAACAGCAACGGCGCGAACAGCAGCCACGTTCCTATCGCGGCGGTGGCATAGCGCGCCCACGGCATCCGTGGGGAGAGCGAAAGCAGCGCGAAAACGATGACCAGGCTGCCACTTGCAATATCGTTCCACGTCATCAGCGGCTCGCCGTAGCCGAGGATCGGTGGACTGGTAACGAGCCACGCGCCCAGCACGATATTCGCAAAATGCGCCCAGCGATTCTGTGCATACGACTGAGCAACGTACGCTTCATGCTCACGCATCAGCTGGTCGCCTGGAATCCGCTGCTCCTTCGCTGCGGCGAGCCAGGCGGGAGCAATCAGGTCGTGCTCGCGATACCACGTCAGCGGATCGGCGCGCAGCGCATCGACCATCGTCGCCAGCGTTTCGTGCAATGACCGCTTAGGCTGCCAGCCGAGAAGGTCGCGCGCCCGCGAAACGTCGATCTCGTAGTGCTGATCGGCCATCTCGACCATGTACGGCTTGATGAACGGCTCTTCCCCCTTGTCGATCGAATCGGGAATCAGTTCGGCCGCCTTGTTCTGCATCCAGGCGCCGGCCTTTGCGAGCGGGCCGGGCACCTGCCGCGTTTCCCAATCGGTTTCGCCGTGAATCAGATAGGCGAGCCGGTTCTGCATCGCCTCGTAGCTCATCACCTGCGGCTCGCCGATCAGCAGCGGCAGCTCGTCCGGCAACTTGTCGCGTCGCTGCACGAGACCGACAAAGGCATCGATCAAATCATCGATATGGATGAAGGATTGCCCGACCGCCGGGTCGGCTGCGTATAGATTCGCAGTGAAATGTCGCTCATAGATGCGCTGGATCTGATGCGCGAGGAAGGGCGAACCGCAGCGGTCGGTGTACATGCCAGCGATGCGCAGCAGCACGTAGGGAATCGCGCCGTGATGCTCGCGCACGACCTGCTCGGTTTCGAGCTTCGATTGCGGATACGGCCAGCTTGCTTGCAGCGCGGCTTCCTCGTCGATCGGAAGGCCTGGGCGAGTCGGCGCATGCACCAGCATCGTGCTGGCATAGACGAACTGCTCGACTTCAAATTCCTGCAGCGCGGCGAGTAGACGGCGCGTTCCATCGACATTGACCTTGTCATACAAGGAATTCGGCTCACCGGATAGATCGAAGTAGGCTGCCAGGTGCACTACCGAGGCGATTCGTTTGCCATAGTCCGCTCGGATCGACTGCAGCGCCGCCACAACGCTGCTGTCGGAGCCGAGGTCGACCGTCACGCACCGCGTTGCCGAGTCGCCGCACTCGACATCCAAGCGGACCACTTCGTGTTGTTTGGAAAGCGCGGCAACCAGCCGCCGACCGATTGCGCCCTCGCTGCCGGTGACCAATGCGAGCGGCTTCTTTTCAGAGCTTTTCATGCGCCACGACGACCCCGAGAGTTCAAGCACTCAGCACCGCAAGAGTGGTGCCTGCTTCAGGAAGGCACGCACCGTGCTTAACTCAGGCAATGCTCGCTCAACTTCGACAGCGATTCGTTACGCCCCGGATCTTTGCGTGGGCGCGCAAGAATCTGCCCGCGCTTTCGCAGACTGAGCGTGAAGCGCTGGGCGCCGGTGATGTCTGGTGGGATGGCGACCTTTTCGGAGGCAATCCGGACTGGAACAAGCTGCTGCGGTTCGAGCCGGCGCGGCTGACCGCTGACGAACAGGCGTTTCTCGCCGGCCCCGTCGTTCAGCTCTGCGACATGCTCGATGACTGGCGCATCAATGTCGACACGCTTGACCTGCCGCCCGCAGTGTGGGCATTTTTAAGGGGCAACAAGTTCTTCGGAATGATCATTCCAAAGAACTATGGCGGCCTCGGCTTTTCGGCCTATGCGCACTCAGAAGTCGTCAAGCGGATCTCCACGCGGTCAATCACCGCCGGCATTACGGTGATGGTTCCCAACTCGCTCGGCCCGGGCGAGTTGCTGCTGGAATTCGGCACCGATCAGCAAAAGCAGCACTACCTGCCGCTGTTAGCCGATGGTCGCGAGATCCCTTGCTTTGCGCTGACCAGCGCGCAAGCCGGCTCCGATGCCGCCGCTATGGAAGACCGCGGCGTTGTCTGTCACGGACAGCATGAGGGTCAGCGCGTGCTGGGTATACGTGTCACCTGGTCCAAGCGGTACATCACGCTGGCACCCGTGGCTACTTTGCTGGGCTTGGCATTCAAGCTGTATGACCCCGATCATCTGCTGGGCGGCAGCGAAGACATCGGCATCACGCTGGCGCTGATTCCGACCCGCACGCCGGGCGTTGAAATCGGTCGCCGTCACCTCGCTGGGCTTCAAGCGTTTCAAAACGGGCCGACTTCGGGTACCGACGTATTTATTCCGCTGGACTGGGTGATCGGAGGGGGTGCAAGAGCCGGCGCGGGATGGCGCATGCTGATGAGCGCGCTCGCCGCAGGGCGCGGCATTTCGTTGCCGTCGCTCGCGACTTCGTCGGCGTGTTTTGCGGCGCGCACGACCGGCGCTTATGCGCGCATACGTGAACAGTTTGGCATTCCGATCGGCCAATTCGAGGGCGTGCAGGAGCGCCTCGGGCGGATGGCCGGTATCGCATACGAGCTTGAGGCTGCGCGGCGTTTTACCTGCGCCGGGCTCGATCAGGGCCATGCGCCGGCGATCGTGTCGGCGATAGTCAAGTCGCACGCTACCTATCGGATGCGCACCACCGTGAACGACGCGATGAACATTCACGGCGGCAAGGCGATCATCGATGGGCCACTCAACTACCTGGGTAACGTCTATCGCGCGGTGCCGATTGGCATCACGGTCGAAGGCGCCAACATCTTGACGCGCAGCCTGATCATTTTCGGCCAGGGGGCGATTCGCGCGCACCCGCATTTGCTGCACGAGATTCGCGCGCTGCAGAACCCGGACGAGCAGGCGGCGCGCGACGAATTCGATCGTGCATTCGCAGCTCACACCAGGCATTTCCTGAGCACATTCGGGCGCAGTTGGGCGCGCAGTTGGTCAGGTGCGCTATTGGCACCGCGGCCTGCCAGCAGTGTAAATACAGCGTACTTCAAGCAGCTCGGCCGCTACGCTGCTGCGCTCGCGTTTACGTCCGAAGTCGCGCTGCTGACGCTCGGCGGAACGTTGAAACGTAGGGAGTCGATTTCGGCGCGCCTGGGCGACGTGCTCTCCGAGCTGTATTTGCTGTCCGCGGTGCTCAAGCGCTACCACGATGAAGGCGAGCTTGCGGGCGACAAGCCGCTTGTTAAATGGTGCTGCGAGACGGGCTTCGCGCGCATTGAAACAGCGCTTGACGGTGTGCTGTCGAACTTTCCCTCGCGTCCATTAGCGTGGATCTTGCGCGCCTTTACATTGCCGTTCGGCATACGCCGCCGTGGGCCAAGCGATATCGTGACGCAAGCCTGTGCCGGGCTTTTGATGCAACTTGGCGAGGCGCGCGATCGATTGACGCCTGGTGTTTACCCCGGCAGGGGCGATGATGCCGTCAGCCGTCTCGAGCGCGCCTTCGAGTTGGTGCATGAAGTCGCCCCGCTGAAGCGCAGGATGCGCGATGCCGGGTACGACGAAGATCGGATCGCCGCAGCCAGCGCAGGGCTGATCACCGAGGGTGAATCGGCGCGGCTGGCGGAGGCGGACGAGGCGGTGCTGGCAGCAATCGTCGTCGATAGCTTTACGCCAAAAGAGCTGGTGACATTCGCGCCGGTCAAAAGGCGCGCAGCGGCGTAATGACCAAAGGCGCAGGACGCTATCTCTTCTATTGCTACAGATTGTCTCGAAACAACGAATTGAGCTCTTGGCCAGATGCCGCGTTGCCGAATCCATCGAATTTTCCGTGCTCGGCGATCAATCGGGCTGCGCGCATGAATCCTCCCCATGCCGCGCGTGCGAGCGCACCGCCAACGCTGACTCGCCGGATTCCGAGTTCCGAAATCTCGTTCATCGTCAGCTCGCTGGTCGACCCCACCAGCAGGTTGACCGGCTTCGGTGCGACCGCGGCAACCACGGCCGCGATCTGCTCGCGCGTGCGAATACCCGGTGCATACAGGCAGTCGGCACCCGCATCGGCATAAGCCTTCAGTCGCGTGATCGCCTCCTCGAGATCGGGGCGACCCACAAAAAAGCATTCGGCGCGTCCGACCAAAAGCGTATCGCCACCGGCCCTATCGATAGCGCTCCGCGCCGCGCGCATCCTCTCGACTGCGACGCCAAGCTCAAAAAGCGGCTGCGCGGTATTACCGGTCGAATCTTCTATCGACAGTCCGGCCACACCGGTCTCGACTGCGAGGCGGACACTTTCCGCCAAGCCGGCCGCATCGGGTGCAAAGCCGCTTTCGAAGTCTGCATTCACCGGCAGGTCGGTGGCCGCGACCATGTCGTGCAGATGCGCAAGGGCCATGTCGCGCGAAATGCCGTTGTCGGGACGGCCTTGCGACCAGGCGAAGCCGGAGCTGGTGGTGGCAAGCGCCTTGAAGCCGAGACTTTGCAAAAAACACGCGCTGCCGACGTCCCATGGATTGGGAATCACGAAGCATCCAGACTCGTGGAGCTGACGAAACCTGCGCCGCTTCTCGGCAATGCTGGGACGATGGTGACTCACGTTAGGTTTCGGATGCGTACGTGACCGTCATGTTCGGAGTGGTGCGCCCTCTGCGGCGCCGAGGCTGGTGCTGCCGATTCCTGCCGAATGCGCTTGCTGATCGGCGTGGTAGCTCGAGCGCACCAGCGGGCCGCATGCGGCATGCACAAAACCCATCTTGGCCGCTTCGGACTTGAACATCCGAAAAGTATCGGGATGCACATAGCGCAGCACCGGAAGGTGATGCGCTGTCGGTGCCAGATACTGGCCAACGGTCAGCATCTCGACATCGTGGGCGCGCAAGCCACGCATCACGCGCAGGATCTCGTCGTCGGTTTCCCCCAGGCCGACCATCAGACCGCTCTTGGTCGGCACGCCGGGGACGCGCTGCTTGAACTCCTTCAGCAGTGTCAATGAATGTGAGTAGTCCGAGCCGGGGCGAGCGTGCCGATACAGCCGTGGCACGGTTTCCAGATTGTGGTTCATCACATCGGGTGGTGCCGCCTCCAGAATCGCCAGCGCGCGGTCGAGCCGGCCGCGAAAATCGGGCACCAGCACCTCGATCTGTGTGTGCGGTGAGAGCTCGCGTGTCGCGCGGATGCAGGCCACGAAATGCTGCGCGCCGCCGTCTTTTAGATCGTCCCGATCGACCGACGTGATCACCACGTACGACAGCTTCAAGGCGGCGATCGTCCGCGCGAGATTCAGCGGCTCATCGGCGTCCAGTGGATCGGGCCGGCCATGGCCGACGTCGCAGAACGGGCAGCGCCGCGTGCACTTGTCGCCCATGATCATGAATGTCGCGGTGCCCTTGCCGAAGCATTCTCCGATGTTCGGACATGACGCCTCTTCGCATACGGTGTGCAGCTTGTGCTCGCGCAGGATGTTCTTGATTTCGTAGAACCGCGTGGCCGGTGAGCCCGCCTTGACTCTGATCCAATCGGGTTTCTTCAGCGCCTGCTGCGCCGGAAGCGGAGTGATCGCGAATTTCTTGAAGACTTTGCCGGTCTTGGCCTCGCCCTTTTTCTTGGTGAAGTCGAGCGCAGGCGCCGATGTGTTCATAGTGCGTTGATTTTAGCCGTTGCCGGCATGCTTTGAGCGCGCGGCGACAGATGAGCTTGCAGCCTTTCGCCAAGGCGTGTGCCGACATCGCTGCAGTCGGTTGCGACACCGAGTGTCGCGAGATCCACCACTTCGAGTCCGGCGTAGCCGCAGGGGTCGATTCGCGAATATGGGGTCAGGTCCATTGAAACGTTCAAGGCGACACCGTGATAACTGCCGCGGCCAACCACCTTGATGCCGAGCGCGGCAATCTTGGCGAGACCTGAGAAAGGCGCAGATGCCGCGCTGTTCCATGGAGTGAACACGCCGGGGGCACCGGTAACACGCCGCCCTTCAATGCCGTACGAAAACAGGGTTTGAATTACCGACTGCTCGATGCGAAAAACCAGCTCCTTGACGTAGATGCCGAGACGGCGCAGGTCGATCAGCGGATAAGCGACGACCTGACCGGGACCGTGATACGTGATCTGGCCACCGCGATCGGTGGCAACAACGGGAATGTCCGTCGGGGCGAGCAAATGCTCTGGCCGCGCTGCCTGGCCGAGGGTGAACACCGGCGGATGCTCGACCAGCCAGAGCTCGTCTTCGGTGTGCGGGCTGCGTTGCGTGTTGAACTCGCGCATCGCGTGCCACGTGCGGATGTAATCACTGCGGCCCAGCTGCCGGACAATCATCCGCCGGCTACAACACCACTTTGACCAGCGGATGTGCCGTCAGCGCCCGATAGAGATCGTCGAGCTGTTCGCGTGAGGTGGCGCGAATCGTCGCAGTGACCGACAGATAGTTGCCATCCTTCGAGGTTCGCATTTCGAGCGTGCCGGCATCGAAATCCGGTGCATGCATCTGGACCACTTCGACGATCGCCTGTGCAAACTCGTCGACGCGCCGACCCATGATCTTGATCGGAAAATCGGTCGGAAACGTCAGCCCCGGAGGCCGCGGCGCCAAATCGGACGCTTTGGGTTCGTCGCTCATGCCGCGTGCTTGGCCACAGGCCGCTCGGCACGTTCCGCGGCCCAGCGCTTGGCGTCCGCCAGTTTGGCCTGCTGGAACCAGTCGTACATGCGTCGGTACATCGGGCCGGGAGTGCCGGAACCCACAGCGGCGCCGTCGAGCGCAACAATCGGCAACAGTTCGCGGCCTGACGAGCACAACCAGATCTCGTAGGCTGACCTTAGCTCGGAGGCAGGTACCGGCCGCACGTCGACCGTGACACCGTGCTGTTGCGCGATCTGCGCAATGCCGTCGACGGTGATCCCGGGCAGGATCTGGGCGGTCTTCGGCGGCATGATGATCAGATCGTTCTTGATCACACTGATGTTCGTGCTCGATCCCTCGGTCAGGAAGCCGTCGCGCAACATCACCGTTTCACCTGCGCCATGGTCGATCGCGAATTGCTTCATCAGCACGTTGCCGAGCAACGACGTGCTCTTGATATCACAATGCAGCCAGCGTTCATCCGCATGCGTGACTGCAATGACGCCGAGCTCGATCTGCTCGGGCGGAACCGGCGGCCACGGCGAGGTGCTGACGAATACGGTCGGCCTGACACCGGCAGGAAACGGATGATCGCGCTTGGCGACGCCGCGCGTCACCTGGATGTAGACGAGCTGGCGCGACCACGGATGGCGCTCGATCATCTCGGCGGTTAGATCGAGCCATTGCTCAGCACTGAGCGGATTTTCAATCCGTACGAAGTCGAGGCTGCGTTGGAGGCGAGCGAAGTGCTGCTGAGCGCGAAATGGAGCACGAATGCCGGCGACGGTATCGACCGCAACGACTTCGTACACGCCATCGCCGAAAATAAAGCCGCGATCGAGCACCGACACTTTCGCATCGGCCAATGCGGTCCACTCGCCGTTCAGGTAACAAGTGGCCTCTTGCCACGCAACTTCTCGCGCGTTTCCTGCGCTAGTCACTACGCTTCCTCCACCACAACACCATTGCATCGTACGCGCGGCGCCACAATCCTCCGGACTCCACGCGCTCGAGCGCGACCACCGGCACGTCGGCCACGGCACGGCCGCCGGCACTGATCATCATGCGTCCGATCGTCTCACCCTGTTGCAACGGCGCCATCAACGGATCGGGACGCTCGATCGACGACTTCAACGGCTGGGCGCCGAGTGCACGCAGCTCGCTGGCCGGCACCGTAACGTAGACGTCACGGTCCACACCGACGGGAACCACGCCGCGGTCCCCCTTCCAGACCTCCGGATGCGCCAGTACATCCCCGCGTCGATACAGTCGGACGGTGTCAAAGGCGGCGTAGCCGTGATTGATCAGGCGCAGCGTCTCCTGAGTGCGGGCTGCTTCGCTCGGTGCGCCGAGAAGCACGGCGACCAGTCGCCGCTGGAACTGCGTGTCACCCTTGCCCTGCAAACGCGAGGTCGTGGCGACGATCGACCAGCCGGCCGCCGCGAGCTGTCCTGTTTTCATGCCGTCGATGTGCGAGTCGGCCCACAACAAGCGGTTGCGATTGATTTGCGATACGTTGTTGTAGGTGAATTCGCGCTGAGCAAACAACGCCGCATGTTGCGGAAAGTCCGTCAACAGGCGGCGCGCGAGTGTCGCCAGGTCTTCCGCACTCGAGTAGTTCTGCGAATCGGAGGCGCCGGTCGGATTTGCAAAGTGGGTATTGCTCATGCCGAAGCGCCGCGCCTCGTTGTTCATGCGCGCAACGAATGCATCGATGCTGCCGGCACTGTGCTCAGCCAGCGCGACTGCAGCGTCGCTTGCAGATGCGGTCACCATCCCGCGCAGCAGTTGATCGACGCTGACCGTCCGGCCCGGTTCGAGATACATGCGCGCCCCTGCTTTTCCCGGCGCCGAGAACGCCTCTGGCGACACCGTGACGACATCGTCGAGGGCAACGCGCTTCTCGTTCAGAGCGGTGAAGACGACGTAGGCCGTCATCAGCTTGGTCAGCGAAGCCGGCTCGAGCCGAGCTGACGGCTCGTGTGCTGCCAGTCGCGCTCCGCTGGTGGCATCGACCAGCATCCAGGAGCGCGCCGCCAGGGTGGGCGCCGGTTGGGCCCACGCATGTGAGGCCGCCAGCAGCGAAGCGATTGCGAGCAGTGTTAGCGCAGAGCGAAACATGGAAATTGAAATCAGGCGACGGGAAGCGCCAGCGAAGATGTTGGAGCGCGACCTTCGCGCCCGGTTCAATTGAAATTCATTGGACTTAGCCGCGCCGGCGCAGCGATCTCAGATATTCCTGAGCGACATTTGGGCCGAGCACCATCGAAATAAACCGCTCGGCGTCCCGAACACAGTAGCGGAACTCTTCGATCGTGCGGCATTTTTCGATTCGGATCGACAGCGCTTCTGCCTCCGGACCCAGCCGGTCGTTCAGCCCGCGCACCGCACGCCGCTTGACTTCCTCCAGCGTGATCGGATTCGGCTCGCGGTCGTCGAACCCTCCGGTGGTGTTGGGTCCGCTGAGTGCCGAGGGCAAAACCGAGTCGGTCTCGCGGCCGTTGATAGTCGGGACATCGAGCGCGCCCTGATGGGAGACACGCTGAATCAGCCCGCCGCCTTCCAGCGTGGCAATGATGCGATCGATTTCGCCGGGTTTGACGAGGATCGACAGATCGTCGACGGTGCGCTTGCCGTCGACCATGATCAGCACGCGCCGCGCCGTTACCGGCAACTGCGCACTTCGCAGCGAAATCTCTGCGATGCCTCGGGGCGTTTTCGAGTAGACGAGGGTGCCGTCCATCGATTACTTTTAATCAGTTTGCGCGGCCGAGTCAATCGCCGGCATGCCTTGAATATGCGCACTTATCAGGCGCTTCAGCAGCCCCAGGCGACGATGAAAAAAATGATCCGCGCCGGGGACGACGACGATCGGCACATTCTGCGGGCGCGCCCAGTCGAGCACATCGGCCAATGGAATCGTCTCGTCCAGTTCGCCGTGAATGACCAGCGTTTCGCGTGGGACGTCCGGCATCGGCCACTTTCCCGCGGCTGCGCCGACCAGAACGACATAGCGCGGTGCCTTGCTCGATGAGGCGAGTGTCTGCGCCGCTTTCGCCGCCACGAAACTACCGAACGAAAAGCCCGCAACGGCGAGTGGCAACTCTTCGCGCAGTCGCGGCTGCACCGCCGGCAGTTGGGGCACGGCTTCGATCACGCGCAGAAAATCGTCGGTTTCGCCCACGCCTTCATCGTGCACACCTGCAGTGGCGCCAACGCCGCGAAAATTGGGTCGTACCGCCAGCCAGCCAAGACCGGCAAAGGTCCGCGCGATCGTCGTTGTGACCTTGTTGTCCGATGTGCCCCCGAACAGCGGATGCGGGTGACCCACGCAGATGATTCCGTGCACCTGATCGGCTGGCCAATCGATCGAAAGCTCGATGCGGCCTGCCGCGCCGTCGATCAGGGTCCTGTCAAGTGCTGCCAGCATCCGCAGGTGCGAAAATGAGCCTCGGCGATCGCCGTCAGATCCGCAACCGCTCGACCACTTCGCCCTTTACCAGGTGTCTGTCGACGATTTCGTCGATATCGTGCGCGTCGACATACGTGTACCAGACGCCTTCCGGGTAGACCACGATGCACGGACCCTCGTCGCAGCGGTCAAGACAACCCGACTTGTTGATGCGGATCTTGCCTTTGCCATTCAGGTCGAGCTCCTTGATGCGCGCCTTTGCGTGCTTTTGCATTTCGGCGGCGTTATGGCATGCACAGCAGGCGGCGCCGTCCTCGCGTTCATTGAGGCAGAAGAAAACGTGCCGCGCGTAAAAGCTCATCAGCAAATTATAGGTGCCGGGGGGTTCGCCCCGGGGCGCCTCCAGAAAGCAACGCGAGGGCGAGCGCGTAGGGCCACAGCAGCGATACCCAGTGAGCCAGCGCATTGAAGTTCAGCAGCTTGCCCTGCCGCCATGCTCCGATCGCATCGATGTAGTACGGATTGTCGGGAACCCAGTTGACGGCGATGATCAGCGCGAGGAGCGCGAGGCCCGCAAAGCGCGCAGACCACACACGCGGGCC
>JBGTEW010000030.1:0-3616 GCA_041747615.1 Burkholderiaceae bacterium
ACCGCATCGAACAATTGCACACCGCGCTCCTGCAACTGATTGGCGAACTCGACGATCAGGATGCCGTGCTTGGTAATCAGTCCAATCAGCGTGATCATCCCGATCTGGCTGTAGATGTTCCAGGTGCCCCCCGTTGCCCACAGAGCGAACAGCGCGCCGGCGGCCGATAGCGGCACCGACAGCATGATGACGAACGGATCGGCGAAACTTTCGAACTGCGCTGACAGCACCAGGTAGATGAAAATCAGCGCCATGATCAACGTCAGATAGAAGCTGCCGGTCGAATCGCGGAACTCGCGCGACTGGCCGTTCAGATCGGTCTGGGCATCGGGCGGCAACACGCGCCGCGCCGTGTCATTCATCATCCGGAGCGCGTCGCCGATCGCGTAACCGGGCGCGAGGTTGGCAGTGATCGTCACCGCGCGTAACCGCTGGAAGTGATTCAGCGATGCCGGCGACACGCCTTCGAGTACGGTCACGACGTTGGCCAGCTGGACCATGCTGCCGTCGCGCGCCCGCACATAGATGTCGCTGATGTCGTTGGGCCGGCTTCTGTCTCGCGGCGCCACCTGCACAATCACGTCGTACTGCTCGCCATCCCGCTTGAAGCGAGTGATCTGGCTGCCGCCGAGCATTGTCTGCAACGTGCGCCCGACCGTTTCCACCGGAATGCCGAGGTCACCCAGCTTGTCGCGATTGACATCGACGCGCAGCTCGGGTGTGTTCAGTCGCAGGTCCGACTGCGGGTTCTGCACAATCCCGGGCTTCGAAATTTCGGCAATGAACTGCTGCGCGATGCGGTCGAGCTCCGTGTACGGCAGCTGCGCCATGATGATGTATTCGACCGGCAACGAGCGGAACGACTGACCGAGCGACGGCGGATTGACCGCGAAGCCGATGATGCCGGGCAGCGTCTGGAACTTCTGGTTCAGTTCGCGCGCAATGTCCTGCTGCCTGCGCTGGCGCTCCTCCCAGGGTTTTAGCCGCAGCACGCCGGTGCCGAAATCCACCGAAGGGAAACCGGCAATCGCGTTGTAGGCCGACGCTTCCGGGATCTGCGAAAAGAATCCTTCGACCGCGCGTAGCTGCTCGGACGTGTATTCGACGGTCGCGCCGGGCGGCGACTGCATCCGGCCGAAGATCACGCCGCGATCCTCGAGCGGCGCCAGCTCCGAGCGAAGAAGCGTGAAGAAGAAAACGCCAAGCCCGGCCGTGACGAACCAGACCGCGACGACGATCCAGCGGCGGTCGAGCAGCCACGCGAGCGACCGCGCGTAGCCATTGGTCAGCGCCGTGAGCCAGCCTTCGATCATCGTGAACACGCGGCCGTGCTTGGGCTCGTGCTTCAACAGCTTGCTGCACATCATCGGCGACAGCGTCAGGGCGACGAAGCCGGACACCAACACCGCACCGGCCAGCGTCAGTGCAAATTCGATGAACAGCCGACCGGTGCGCCCGGTCGCAAACGCGAGCGGTGCGTACACCGCCACCAGCGTCAGCGTCATTGCGACCACCGCGAAGCCGATCTCCTTGACGCCCTTGACGGCCGCCTCCACGCGCTCCATGCCGGACTCGACATTGCGGTAGATGTTCTCGAGCACGACGATCGCGTCGTCAACCACCAGTCCGATCGCGAGCACCATCGCCAGCAATGTCAGCGTGTTGATCGTGAAGCCGAACGCGTACATCAGCGCAAACGAGCCCACCAGCGCCAGCGGGATCGTCACCAGCGGGATAAGTGTCGCGCGCACATTGCGCAGGAAAAAGAACGTCACCAGCGCCACCAGCAACACCGCTTCGGTGATCGTCGTGAACACCGACTTGATCGAGCGTTCGATGAATACCGACGAGTCGTAGCTGATGTTGATGCTCATTCCCGGCGGTAGCGTCGGATTGATCCGGGCGAGCTCGGCGCGCAGCGCCTGTGACAGATCCAGTGGGTTTGCCACCGCCTGCTTGATCAGCCCCATATTGATCGACGGCTTGCCGTTGTAGCGGGCGATCACGCGCTCGCTGACCGCGCCGACACCGATATCGGCCACCTCGCGTAACCGCACCGAGTAGCCCTTGACGTTGGCAACGATCAGATCCTCGAACTGCGCGCGCGTGCTGACGTCGGTCGACGCGACGATCGAAAACTCGCGCTGCGCTGACTCGATGCGGCCGGAAGGCAGCTCGAGGTTCTGCCGCCGCAATGCGTTTTCCACGTCCTGCGGCGTCAGCCCGTAGCCTGCCAGCCGGTCGCGGTCGACGTTGATACGCATCGCCGTTACCCGCTCGCCGAAAATGCGCACATCGGCCGCGCCGGGCAGCACCGACAGGCGCGGTTTGATGTAGCGCGTCAGATAGTCCGACACCTCGAGCGGAGTCCGATCGCCGGCCGCGACCGACATCCAGATGATCGGAAACGCATCGGCCTCGACTTTCGCGATAGTCGGCTCATCGACCGTCTCGGGCAGTCGGGCGCGCACTCGCGCCACCTTGTCGCGCACGTCGGCAGCCGCCGAATCCGGATCTCTGCTGATGCGAAAACGCACATCGATACTGCTGCGCTCGGACCGCGAGCTCGACGTCATCAACTCAACGCCCTCGATGCCCGCAAGTGAATCTTCAAGAACCTTCGTGACCTGAGACTCGATCACGTCGGCCGACGCACCGGGATACCGGGTGTTGACGCTGATGATGGGCTCGTCGATGCGCGGATACTCACGGACATCGAGCCGGGTGTACGAGATCGCACCGATCACCAGCACCAGCAGCGACAGCACCGTCGACAACACCGGACGGCGGATGCAGATTTCAAACAGGCTCATTGGCTCGCCTCAATCCCTAGGGAATTGCAGCTTTGCGCACACCGTCGTTCTTGGCCTCGGGCGCAGCCGCTTTCTTCGCTGGAGCGGTCGACGCGTCGAGCGCCTTGCCGGCTGACACGATGCGTACCGGCTGACCGTCGCGCGACAGACGCATTCCTGCGGTGACCACCTGGTCGCCCGCCTGCAGTCCCTCGACGATCTCGACGCGCGCGTCGCGGCGAACACCGATTCTGACCGGTACTCGACGCGCTTGCCCTTCGACCACCTTGTAGACGAAGAACTCCTGCCCCTGCGGCACGATCGCCTCTTCCGGCACCATCAACGCATTCGTCCGCTCCCCGACGATCACGCGCACGCGCACGAACATGCCGGGCCGCAGGAAGCCGCCGGAGTTATCGAGCCGCGCACGCATTTCGAGCGAGCGGCCGTTGGCGTCGATACGGGGGTTGATCGCCTCGATCTGGCCGGTAAATTTTTTTCCTGGAAGCGCGTCGGCGGCAACCTCGACTTCCTGGCCGGTTTTGATCTGCGTCAGGTTGCGCTCCGGCAGGCGAAAATCGACCTTCAGTATGCGCACGTCTTCGACGTTGACCAGATCGGTGCCATCCTTGACGTAATCACCCAGGCTGACACCACGGATACCGACCACGCCATCGAACGGCGCAACGATGCGCATCTTCGACAACCGCGCCTGCGCAAATTTCAGCTTTGCCTCCGCCACCTGCGCATTGGAAGCTGCGGTTTCCTGCGCGCTGGAACTGATGAACTTGCGGCTGGCGAGATCCTCACTGCGCCTCAGGTTG
>JBGTEW010000031.1:0-4313 GCA_041747615.1 Burkholderiaceae bacterium
AGCTCGCAGCGAGGGCAGAATCTGCGGATGCGTAAATGCGTAAAAGCGCTCGTCGCGCACCGCGTCAAACGTCAGCCGCGCGATTTCTTCGGCGGTGATCTTGCCGCTCGCAACGGCTTTCTCCGACGCCGCCTGTGCGACCTTCTGCGACGCGGTCAGTTCGGCGGAATTCAGCAGTTCGGCCGGCCGATGCCGGTGTGAATGCGCGATACCCGTGGGTACGAAGGCCGGGCACAGGACGGTCACTCCGATGGTCGACCGCGCAAGCTTCAGGTCGTGATACAGCGTTTCCGACAGCGCAACCACGGCGTGCTTCGATACGTTGTAGACGCCCATTAGGGGCGCTGCCAGCCAGCCGGCGATCGAAGCCGTGTTGACGATGTGACCGGGTTGACCCCGCTGATTCGCTTCGAGCATGCGCGGAACGAAATGCTGTATGCCGTGCACAACGCCCATCAGGTTCACACCCATCACCCACTGCCAGTCTCTGGCAGTGTTCTCCCACAGATACCCGCCGCCGCCGACACCGGCGTTGTTGATCAGCAGATGCACATTGCCGAGCGCGCTGAAGGCTCGATCGGCAAAGCGCTGAACCTGCGCTGGCTGCGCAACGTCGACAACGTCCGAAATCACCACCGCGCCGGTGCGCTTCAACTCCCTGACCGCAGCCTCGAGCGGGTCACGCTGCAGATCGGACAGCGCCAGGCGCATGCGCAGCTGCGCTGCCAGACGCGCGAGTTCGAGACCGAACCCGCTCGCCGCACCCGTGATCGCGACGACCTTGTCACCGAAATCCTTCATCGCACGAGCCTAACCAGCTGCTTGCCGAAATTCGCGCCTTTGAGCATGCCCAGAAACGCCTGCGGCGCGTTCTCGATGCCGTGCGCGATGGTTTCCCTGTACTTGATGCGGCCATGAGCGACATGCTCGCCGAGCTCTTTCAGCGCCCCCGGCCAAACGTCCAGGTGCTCGGTCACGATGAAGCCCTGCAACGTGAGCCGGCTGATCAGAAACCAGGTGGGATTCTCGATCGGGATCGGTTGCCCGTCGTAGCCGGCGATCAGTCCGCACAAAGCAATGCGTCCGAAGGCATTCATCCGCGGCAGCACGGCGTTCATCATCGCGCCGCCGACGTTTTCAAAGTAACCGTCAACCCCGTCCGGCGCCACTTCCTTCAAGCGCTTGCCGAGTTTCTCAGGCGTGTTCTCTGCCTTGTAGTCGATGCACGCGTCGAACCCGAGCTCGTCGGTGGCATAGCGGCACTTCTCGGCGCCTCCGGCAATCCCGATCGCGCGGACGCCGCCGAGGCGAGCCAGCTGGCCGACCACGCTGCCCACCGCTCCGCTGGCGGCGGACACTACGACCGTCTGCCCTTCGCGCGGCTCGATGATGCGCTTCAACCCATACCATGCCGTGACGCCAGGCATGCCGACCGCGCCGAGATAGGCAGACAGCGGAACGTGGCGCGTATCAACCTTGAACACCTGGGTGCCATCGGAGACGCCGTATTCCTGCCAGCCGAGATACGCCAGCACCTTGCTGCCGACTGCGAACTCGGGATTGCGCGACTCGATCACCTCGCCCGCGGTGCCACCCTGCATCACTTCACCCAGCGCCTGCGGCGCGGCGTAGGACCTGCCGTCGTTCATCCGCCCGCGCATGTACGGATCGAGCGACAGCCAGTGGTTGCGAATCAGCAACTGTCCCGGCTGAAGAGTGTTCAATGTCGTCTCTTCGAGCCGAAAGTTGGAGGTTGATGCGGCGCCTTTCGGGCGGCTCGCAAGAACGATACGGCGATTGGTAGGCATCAGGGTCGGTAGGTCAGTACGCGGTGGCGCCACCATCGATCGCAAGTATCTGTCCGCTGATGTGCTTGCCGGCATCGGAAGCGAACAGCACCGCGGCGCCCTTCAGGTCTTCATCATCTCCCAGCCGATTCAGCGGCGCCATGCGCGCCAGCGAATCTGCACCCAACTGAGCGATGACACCCTTCGTCATCTTCGATGGAAAAAAGCCCGGCGCCAGCGCGTTAACGGTGATGCCGTACTTGCCCCACTCTGCCGCCAAAGTGCGCGTGAAGTTCACCAATGCGCCCTTGCTGGTGTTGTAGGCGATCGTGCTCATCGTGCCTGGCGCATTACCGGACAGGCCCGCAATCGAAGCGATATTGATGACGCGGCCGCTGCGACGCGGAATCATCGAGGTGCGACCAACGGCCTGCGTCAGCAGAAAAATTCCGCGCACGTTCAGATTCATCACCTTGTCCCACGCTTCGAGCGGATGATCCTCGGCCGGCGCGCCCCAGCTGGCGCCGGCATTGTTGACCAGAATGTCAATCTCGCCGAGATGCGCGCGAGCATCGGCTGCCAGGCGCGCAATGTCTTCCGGATCCGACGCATCGGCAGCAATCCAGTGCGCATCGACTCCCGCTGCAACCAGTTTCGCACTCGTGGCTTGCAACTCGTCAGCCTTGCGCGCCGAAAGCACGAGACGAGCGCCCATCTCGCCGAGGGCTTCGGCTATCTGCAAGCCGAGTCCGCGCGAGCCGCCGGTGATGAGCGCGGTCTTGCCGCTCAAGTCGAACAGTTTCTTCAGCGACATCAGTCCACTTGGCTAATGCCCAACCGAAACGACACTAGCGATCCCACTTTCCACTCGTCGCTGCAGCCAGCAGCCGCTTCGCCGGCTGCCAGAACTTCGGGTCCGCATGCTCGTTCTGCGCGAAGCGATGCATCGCTGCGACGACGCGGTCCAGGCCGACCGTCTGCGCATGAAACATCGGGCCGCCCTTCGACGCTGGAAAGCCATAGCCGGTCAGATAGACCACGTCGATATCGCTCGAGCGTATGGCGATGCCTTCCTCCAGAATGCGCGCACCTTCGTTGACCAGGGCGTACACGCAGCGCTGCACGATCTCTTCGTTATCAATCTTGCGCGGAGTCAGGCCGATCTCAGCTCGATACTCGGTGACCAGCTGGTCGATTTCCGGATCGGGCAGAGGCGTACGGTTGCCTGTCTCGTAGCGATACCAGCCCTTGGCCGTTTTCTGGCCCAACCGTCCGAGCTCGACCACGCGATCGCCGATGCGGCTGTAGGACACGTGCGGTTTCTCGACGTAGCGGCGCTGCCTGATCGCGTAACCGATATCGAGACCCGCCAGATCACCGACCGCGAACGGCCCCATCGCCATGCCGAACGCGGTCATCGACGCATCGATCTGCTGCGGCGAGGCGCCTTCATCGATCAGGAACATCGACTGCCGCAGGTACTGCTCGAGCATGCGATTGCCGATAAAGCCGTCGCAGACGCTCGAGACGACCCCGACTTTCTTCAACCGCTTGGCGAGCTGCATCACGGTTGCGAGCACGTCGTTAGCGGTCTTGCCGCCACGGACGACTTCGAGCAGGCGCATCACGTTCGCAGGGCTGAAGAAATGCGTGCCGATCACGTCCTGCGGCCGCGCGGTCGCGGACGCGATCCGATCGACGTCGAGCGTCGATGTGTTGGTGGCCAGGATCGCGCCTCGCTTCGCCACCGCATCGAGCCGTTTGAACAGGCTCTGCTTGACGGCCATGTCTTCGTAGGCAGCTTCGATAACGATATCGGCACTGCCCAAGGCACTGAAGTCGAGTGACGGCGACAGCAAGGCAACGCGCTCCTCGACCTGGTCAGCCGTCAGGCGGCCTTTCTTCGCAGTCGCGTCCCAGTTGCGCCGGCACATCGCGAGGCCGCGATCGAGCGCCGCTTGATCCTTCTCATAAACCGTGACGGGAATACCGGCGTTGGCAAAGCTCATTGCAATGCCAGCTCCCATCGTGCCAAAGCCGATCACCGCAGCCGTGTTGATCGGTCGCGTCGGCGTGGTGTCAGGCACATCGGGAATCTTGGACGCCGCACGCTCGGCAAAGAACGCATGACGCAGTGCCTTCGATTCGTTCGATTGCACGAGCTCGACGAAAAACTTTCGCTCGAGCGCCAGCCCCTGATCGAAAGGCAACATCACGGCCGCCTCGACCGCCTCGATGCAACGGATCGGGGCCGGGAGTCCGCGAGAGCGACGCGCTGTCTGCTCGAGCGTCGCTGTGAAGAAAGCGCCCGCGGCGCAGTCGTCGGGCAGAGCTGCGACCTGGTCCCGCAACTTCGGGTGAATCTTTTTGCGCGCCACTTTGCGCGCGAATGCCAGTGCGCCGTCAAACGATTTTTTCTCGACAATGAGCTCGATCAAGCCGTGCTTCAGCGCGTCTGCTGCGCTGATCGGATCGCCGCTGACGATCATATGCAACGCCTGCTGTGCGCCGACCGCGCGCGGCAGG